>CAXNNO010000238.1:0-4325 GCA_964203555.1 Bacteriovoracales bacterium | reverse complement strand
CAGGTCATCGTTAATCTAGTCACGTTAGCATATCTTTTTTTTACCATATCCATAGATGCTACTAACTCTTCATTATCTTCATCTTCTTCCTGGCCTTCGCTTGAGTGATCGGTGAACCAATGCTCAGAATGATTAAGTCTCTTGAATCTGATTTCTTCGGCATTAAAATAAAATACGAATAGCATTACTTTAATTATCGACATAAATCCTCCTTTGATTCTTCTTTTTACTAAGCTTTCCCGTCCTCATTGTTGCTTAAAAACTCCTTGGAAAAAGTTGGATCAAACTTCAAATTCGGGCGGAATTTCTACCTGGCCCATAGGATTTCATTCTACCAGGCCGACACTCATTAGAGGAGGGCATCTAATCATGACCAAATTTTTATACTTCAGTGTTCTTCATGTTACTTTTAGGTCGCAGATCTTCTTTCTCTATTCCGAATTTGATATCTTGTTAATGTCCGGAATTTATGGAGACCGGTAAGTTACTAAGATTAAGACAGGAGTTTTGATCTATTAACGATGCGGACCTGCAATATGTGTCATTGCACACCGGATACAGAAGGCCGTCTTAAGGGCGGTCTTCTTTAAAAGGCTGACCTGGGAACACTAAAAATGTTTCTTGTTACAGACAGAATCGGCGATTGTGAAAATGATCAAAGATTCAGCAGTAACAAAAGGTCAGTCTTTTTTTTATCTATCAAAAGTCTAGGCCAATCCTTCCAGTATGATTAGATAATTCAGATGATTTGGTGTATGTTGATTCCATTAGACAAAATACGGAGTTAATATGGCCTTCGAATCATCTTTTAATAAAGATCTGGCAAGAAAAATGGCATCAAGTCAAGATGTCGAAAAGCTTCTCGATCAAGAGCTCATCCTTTATAAAAAACGTGCTCTTGAATTAAATGCTGCCCGTGAAGTCATGGCCGAAGGCTATCACAAAGTCTTACTAGGCCTTCAGATGGCCTTTCCACATCTGGATTTAGAAGATAAAAATTTAGTTGGCTCACCCAATAGAATGGCGCGAGCATTGCTCGAAGTATGTTCAGGTCTTGGCACAAGTCAGAAAGAAATATTTTCAACGACTTTTCCGGCCGAAAATTATAACGAAGTCATCATTTTAAAAGATATTGATTACACTTCTTTATGTAGTCATCATTTCTTTCCCTTCATCGGTAAGGCCCACGTTGGCTACCTGCCTGATACAAGTCATGGGGAAGATTCCAGAGTCGTAGGTCTTTCAAAACTCGCGCATATTGTTGATCTTCATGCGCAACGTCCTCAACTTCAGGAAAGAATGTGTTACGGCATTATGAATTCAATCAAAGAAGAATTAAAGCCGGCCGGTGTGATGGTTGTGATCGAGGGGTCTCACGGATGTTTAACGTGCAGAGGTGCAAAAAAGGCCAACGCATCTATGATGACCTCATCATTGGATGGTAAATTTAAAGAGGATCCTAAGCTGCGTGCTGAGTTTTTCTCGCTTATTAGAAATTAGAAATTAGAATTTTGACTTCAAGGGCCTTGTGTTTTGAATTTTGTTCGTGTTCAATTGAACTGACCTAAGGATGACCTTGATGATAAAGTTTTTCTTCTTTATGAGTTTATTTCTTTTATCCAACGCTTATGCACGTGAGTGTAAAGTTTATGGCATTTCTGATGGACCTCAAAAGCTAGATTGCTCCTTTAAAGACTTGAAACTTTCCCTTCGCTGTAAACATGGACTCTATTACATCAATTCATCTCGAGTCATCTCGGCCTATCATTTAGATGTGGAACATGGTTCTTCTCCTCTGGTTTTTAAGACCCGGGGACTGGAGCTAACCGTTATCTTGAACCCTAAAGTAGACATCGAAGCAGAGCTATCTCGGAATGGCCGAATTGATAGCGGTTCATGTCTCTAAGTGTTTGATATAGCTAAGAAAAAAATGCCTGCCTTGACTTTACGTAAAAGATACGTAAGCTAATCTCATGAGCAATTCTTATGAAGTTACCGGTTTTCAATCTGCCTGCGCTGAATTTGCTGAAAGGCCGCTTTCTCTCGATGAGCGTTATCTCACCAACAGGCCCTCGCTCTTTATTATTGAGGCATCGGGAGATTCAAAATTTCTTGGAATCATGAAAGGCGATAAACTTTTGATCGATCGCTCCCTTAGGCCTAGCGAGGGACAACTTTGTCTTCTCGTTCTTAATAATCAATTTCAGCTTCAAAAGTTTTCCTGGAAAATGCTCGAGGGCCAGGACCCTGAAACTGGTGATTTTCTTTGGGGAGTTGTGACAACCCTTTTGCGTGAGTTCAACCGTGGAGGGGGAGGATGAAGTATTTTTGTCTTGTAGACTGCAATTCTTTTTATTGCTCTTGTGAAAGAGTATTCAGGCCCGAAACTCGTGGTCGTCCAGTGATTGTTCTTTCTAATAATGATGGTTGTGCCATTGCTTTTACCAAAGAGGCAAAAGCAATCGGATTTGGTGTGATGTGTGAACCCTATTTTCAGTTAAAGGATAGAATTAAAAAGCATAACGTGGCGGTTTTTTCTTCCAACTACACGCTCTATGACAATATGTCGAAGCGGGTGATGGATATATTGAGAGGATTTACTCCTGAGATTGAAATCTATTCGGTGGATGAGGCGTTTCTTCAGTTTGAAGGTTTTGATCACTATGATCTTCAGGAGTATGGAAAAGAAATCCGACGTGAGGTTTTGACGAATGTTGGAATTCCGGTCGGAGTAGGAATTTCAATTACAAAAGTTTTATCGAAAGTGGCCAATAAGATGGCCAAAATTAACTCTGGCGTGTGGGTGATGATAAAACCCGATGAAATAGATAAAGTTCTTAAGACATTTCCTGTGCAGAGTATTTGGGGAATAGGTCATCGTTCGGCGATGAAGCTTAATATGCTGGGTATAAAGACGGCCTACGAATTCAAGATGTATAAAAACGATGTGCTTATTCAGAAGCTTCTTAGTAAAACCGGACGCGAAATTCAGGAAGAACTCCGCGGAGTGAGTTGTCTTTCTATGGAAACGCCTGAGGACAAGAAAAACACCGGGACCTCGCGAAGTTTTGGTGCCCCGATTTATTCGAAATCGGAACTAGGGGAGGCCCTTGCTCATTTTGCGACTCATGCTGCCTTAAAACTTCGGCGGCAGAATGGCGTTTGTTTTAGTCTGACGGCCTTTATTTACACGAATCCCTTTAAAGAAGTTCCCCAATATTATGGTCAGGGACAGGTCACTTTTTCATCCGGCACATCAGATACAATCAAGATTATTCGCGCCACTCGTAAGATCCTTGAAGATATTTATCGGCCTGGGCATGAGTATAAAAAGGCTGGAGTCCTATTGAATCACATTGTCTCTAAAAATCAGAATCAAATGGATTTATTTAATCCTGATCCTTGTGATAATGAAAAACTCAATCAGGTTATGGATCTTATCAATAAGAAGTATGGTGCTCATACAATCAAAAGTGCTTCATGTGGCATTCATCATCAGTGGAAAACTGTGGCGGATTATAAATCTGACAAGTACACAACGGCATGGGAAGAACTTTTAAAGGTCATGCCATGAAGGAACAAGCGTCTAGCAAAATAAGGTGATGTTTTAAATCAAGCCTTTGGGCCGACTAATATGTTTCAATCTGGTGCATATTAATGAATCTTACGGCCCGCGGGTCAATTTTAGTTAAATATTCTTAATAATTTTCTGATTTCGTGTCATAATCTATGGGATAAAGTTTGTAACTTTTATTCTTAAGATCAGGGCACTTTCATCACATGAAAAAAGTATTAGTCGTTGAAGATGACAACTCCATTAGAGAGCTCTTAGTAGAGCTACTCGAGAGCGAGGGCTATGAAGTCTCATCTGCCGTTAATGGCCTTGAGGGACTCAAATGTTTGGAGACCACGCCCTTGCCCGATCTCATCTTGATTGACCTTATGATGCCAATTATGGACGGTTACACGTTCAGAGTTGAGCAACTAAAAAATTCTCTTTGGTCAAAAATTCCGACGATTGTCATGTCTGCCGAGGCGAATGCCAAGGAGAAGATGAAAAGTTACAAGATTACCGCCTTCCTCAGTAAGCCAGTGGAACTTGAAACAATTCTAAAAACGGTCGCTCGTTACTCTTAAACATAAAAATTCATTCGAGGGCCTGTGTATAAACTTTTTGGTATACCCAATTGCGATACAGTTAAAAAGGCCAGGACATTTCTTGAGGATCTGAGGATAAGTTTTGAATTCGTAGATTTTAAAAAATATCAACCATCCCTCGAAGATATTGAGCGGTGGACTCTATATCTTGGATCTCTTCCGGTTAA
>CAXNNO010000237.1:0-4334 GCA_964203555.1 Bacteriovoracales bacterium | reverse complement strand
CGACCTCTGTGGGCCATGCCTATGACAACTTCGTCCACTCCGAATTTGGCCGAGGAATTAATAATGGCATCCAATGCGGGGATGGTATTTTCTCCCCCCTCAATGGAGAAGCGCTTCTGACCCACATACTTGGTGTGAAGAAAGTTTTCAAAGGCCACGGCTTCGTTGAGTTTTGTCAGGATTCTTTTTTTCTTCTCGATTCCGAAGTTTTTTTCAAAGGCACCGTTTTCGAATTTGGTCTGAAACCATTCGCGGATTTCTGAGTCATTAATGTGCATGTATTCAGCACCCAAATTGCCGCAGTAAATATGTTTAAGGTGAGAGATGATCTCTTTGAGCTTTGCGTTTATTAGACCGAGGTTTTCCCCGATCACAAAAGTTTCTTCCAGATTCTCAGCTCGAAGACCATGATCTTCCAGCTCAAGCTTGGGAAAGCGATTGATTCTTTCCCGGATAGGATTGGTGGTTGAGATCAAGTGCCCTCGGGCGCGATAGGCCTCGATGAGACGAAAAACCTTAAATTCTTTACCCAGGTTAGTTGAAGGTGCATGGGACTCGTCAGTGTGGCCCGGACGGGCAAGCCCAAATTCGACCCCACGAAAAAACTGTCTCCAGGACGGATCCACAGATTCCGGATTTTTTTTAAAATCAGCATACAGGCCATCGATGAAAGAGTTATCCGAAGACGACACGTAAGAAAAATCATGGGAGACTGTCATAAATGAGCTCTTGAGAAATGAAGGTTAATGTTAGTTATTATTATACGACATGACTGGCCTTGTGAAAATCTCAAAACCAAGAGAATTGATGGGTTAAGCTTTTAACGCATGACATTTGAAACGTTTTTTATATTGACCAAAGAAGTCAGTTAAAGGACTTTAAAAGCATGAGAAATTTACTACTGATCGTCTCGATTGTTTTTTCCTTAAATTCCCACGCCGAAACAAGTGATCATCTCGATCGCACTGACGGATTCCTGCACTATCTCGCGGAAAAAAAAGCACTAACCGATCTGGCCCTTCGATCCGTTATTGGGGCGAGATGCTCCAGATATATGCCGCAGCCCGACAAATCACCGTGTCTGCAGGCCGTGTCAAGAATGATCCAACTTTTGGACTACGACGTTATTTTTTCTGACGATAAGGTTGTCAATACGGGATCCGAGGACAAGTGGACTCCACGTTCGTTTGTTTTTATTGCATTTAAAAAGAATCTCATCACCCTTTTATCGGGATCCAAGACTTCCGTTTATTTAAAGGATCTCAATCAAAAGCTTTATGACTATCTTTTGAATCACAAAGAAAAAATAAGCATTTGGGATATCACAAAATCACACTTTAAAACGGACTACATGTCAGCACTCGTGATCGCCTCTTTGTTTCAGGACACTACCCAGCGTAAACTCCACCTCGCCTATCTTGATCGGGCCCAAACGGCCGGGAACGTGAATTTTCAATCGAATAAGGAACTCGTTTCAAGGGTTATTGATACCATCAATCTCATCCTCGATAGCTCCGATGAAAATGATAAGGAAATTTTTTATCCGGAAGCTCTGGCAAAAGATCTTAACAAGAGTATCTATCATTTTTATGTTCCACTTTTCATTTCAAAATCCCTGGAGAAGGAAGGAATTAAAACTCAGTACGCCTTCTCAGCGGCAACGATGCTCACAGTAAGCTATGAATTTATAACCTCGTCCAATGACTACCGTTATCTTTATCAAGATCCAACGAGGATTGAGTCACCTGAAAAGATCAGGGATATATTCGCAGGGTATTGCGGAGCGAATTTCGGAGTCAGAGGACTGAATTTTAACCAATCCTTTGAAGACATCCAACGAAGCTTTGAGAGTTCTACTAAAGAAGGTGTTCAGCTCCTACTCGATCATTGAGAAAATTGCTCTAAAAAAACTTTAACCTCATGAATGACGGCCGGTGGGATTTCATGGCCACCATTGAATGTGTGAAGTTTTCCGCTGAGATTAAGATCCTGAAGCTTCTTTTCAAGATCCTTTGCTCCCTCAAGGGAAAGTATGGAATCACTTGTTCCATGTGACTGATAAAAAGGAATTGATTTGGCCGTTTTTGGTAATCTCTTTTCCGCCAGAAGTGCTCCCGACAAGAGAATGAGCCCATCGATATTCAGATCTTCATTTAAGGCCAGATGAGTTGCACACATCGCCCCTTGGGAAAACCCTCCGAGGATCAGAGTCTTGTGTCTTTTTGAAAGCTCAGTCACAAGATTATTTAACACCTCAAGCGAATGATCCAACTCTGGAGGAACACTATTTTTCATGTCCCGGCTTCGCCCTTCCCTGATCGACTTTTCTAGCTCGACCATATCGATCGAAAACCACGCCCTTCCCTCATAATAACCCATATTCAAATTCTGAGTCCCGTTGGGAAAATACCAATTAAACTTATCCATGTGCCACATTTCCCACAGAGGAAAGAGGTCGTGCATATTGGCACCATAGCCGTGAAAAAAAATAACTCCGACGGATGGATCATTTCCAATCACTTCCAGACACTCGACTCCGGCCAGATCAACTCTATTTGTTTTCATTTTTTAATTCCAGGATTAGTGGGATTTTCTGTGATTAACTTTATAATTGTTCGTGGACAAAATCGACATGGAAAAACGAAATGTTATTTTCTTTTCTTAGAATTAAAATCAGTCAGAATTTTTTTAATCATGAGAACTTCATTTCTCATATCTGGGTGCTTAGCATTAATCCGAGAGAGGAGTTGGCCTATCTGGTGTTCCATTAATTTCATGTCGCTTAGCATTTCAGTTAAGTAGTCTGTCTTAAATTCCGCCACGGAAACTCTGACCTGGGCCTCTAGCTCCATTTTTCTCATCTGCTCACGAAGCTCTACGACTTGATTTGATTCAAGATCAAAATCCAAGTCATCCTTAATGGCACTTGAACCAGCAACACGAGATGTTGGGGAGGATCCCGTCGGCGGGGCCGGACGTCTTAAGGCCGCCGCGCGAGCGTCATCAATTTTTCTGACATCTCCCGGTTGTCCCTGAGGACGAGTTGTTGGCTGAGGGGCCCCTGGAGGCGGAGGTTTCTGAGGAGGTTTTGGAGGTAAAGGTTTTCCCCTAACGCCATCCGGCGCTTGAAATTCGAGATCAACGTCGACATTGACGGCCTCTCTTTTCTTTTTACTCGCCTCGTCTTCGTCTTCGAATTCGAGGTCTAAATCATCAAAGGGCATTTTAAATTCACCTATCCTTACTTCGCTTATCGGACTCTAGGGCGGAAACTTAAGTTTTTCCTCCTAATCTCAGAGGTTTGGAGCGCGATCAGATTAAACTTTCAGGGCAAGATGCCGAAGAGAGCAGAGGTCAATAAAAGTAATGATTTAAGGAGCGTCCGGATGTCCGGTGAATTTGACGAGGATGACGAACCAACGGTCATCTTAGATTTAAACGCTTTAAAAAAGCAGAAATTGAAACAAGAAGAAGACATTGCCAATATTGGCAAGGAGCTCGAATTTTCAATTTCAATGAAGACCCGCACTAAAATCAAATTAAGTGCGATCCTGGACTCGAAAGGAGTGCAGGAAAATGATTTCTATTCCCAGGAGCCAGATGAGGCGATCAATTATTTCAGAGTGATTCTTTTTGATTTTGAATCTGATTTTTTTCGGGAATCGATTGATTTTTTTCCGGCCGGGTATGATTATCAAGTGGCCAATGACCTGGCCCAACTCAATAAGTACCTCGCGTCTAAAGAATTTCAACTGATCGTTTTTAATTATGATGTTGGGGCGAAGGCCGTGAATCAGTTGATTGCACAAATTAAAAAGAAGTTTCTCTTTTGTAGAACCCTCATTGTTGCAAAAAAAATCAATCGTGAGAAAGCGGCCATCCACTCTAAAACACCTTCCGGTGCCAGTGGCTATTATCAGTTGCCCTTGGGGCCAGAGAAGCTCGATGTGAAATTTCAAAAAATTTATCAGAGGGCCCAGAGACCTTCCTAAAAAAAAGGCCCTCGCGGTCAAAACGAAGGCCTCTAATAAAATCTGGGAGGTGAAATCATGGCAATGATTTCGAACCTAATCATCAGTGAAGTCTTCGACCATCGTCAACTTATCAAAATAGTTTTTTAATAACACCTTATACCAATCAAAAAGTTACAAAAGAGCAGTTGACCTTTATCGTCTATCTCTTAATTATATTAGGATGAGAAATGTTTTAATTAAACTTATTTTATTTGCAGTCTCAACAGAAGTTTTTGCCCGGCCGGACTGGTCCCGGGATGTTGAGGTCACGACCCCGAGAGAAAATCTCTACCAACTCTCCAAAGAGGAGTGGCATGAAAC
>CAXNNO010000236.1:0-4382 GCA_964203555.1 Bacteriovoracales bacterium | reverse complement strand
GCGACGGCGACCAGTTGCTTCCAAAGTATCGTTCTCCCAGTATGCAGGTATATCAGTAGAGTTGCATAGGGAGCTTCCGTGGTCTGAGGCCCACCCAATGCTCCAAAATATATCCATCGGGCCATCAATGACCGTGCATGTAAATAAATGCCGAGCAGCCGAAATTATATCTTCGCCGAAACTCTGCCAATATATATTTCTACAATACGTTGAAGCTCCCCCGTCAGAATCCGAATGAGCTCCCCTCTTCTTGGAATTTCTGTGCCGAGCATTTTTTCAACTGCCGCAGCATAAGTCCATTCCATATTCATTGCCGCAAGATAATCGAGACGATCAACGAAAGGAATTATTCCACGGTAATCAAGGTGCTCAGTGTGTTTTTCCATGCAACGGTGGAGATACCCAAGATGGGGTATCGCGTGAGCAACGATCTCAGAGTCAGTCCAGATCTCAATTCGAAGAACTCCGTGAGTGGCCGGATGCTGAGGACCCATATTGAGCGTCAGAAGATCTGACTTTAATTGTTCGGTTTCCAGGTTGATGGTGGGTTTTTCCGGTTCACCAATGTCCCAACGACTTTGCATATGTTTATACCTTCTTAATGAGCTTTTGCTTCTTGAGCTTTCTTAATCATATTTTGACGGACAATGAACTCACGATCTTCGAAGTTCATTTTTCCGTCCGGGTAGACTGCCATGCCATTATAATCTTTCTGAGCAACGTAATCCTTACGAAGCGGCCATCCCTGCCAGTCATCGGGACAAAGAATCCGACGAAGATCTGGATGATGGTTAAAACTTATTCCGAACATGTCATAAACTTCACGCTCCAGGAAATTAGCTGCTGCATAAAGTTTTACGATCGAATCAACGGCCGGTTTCACTCGATCAGTCAGTTTTATTTTCAGGGTAAATTGACGAGGGTTTTCTGGATCATAATGAGTCATCATGTAACAGACTTCCATGTACTCAAGATAATCAACCCCACTAATGACGTGAAGAGAGTTAAAAGGCATTTCTTTATTTAATTTAAGAAATTCAACAACAGAATAAAGATGAGATGCTTCAACTGTAACATGTCCATCAAGCTTTTTAGAGTCTTCAGGAATAAAGGCGCTGGCATTGGCACCGGAAACATTTTTATTAATAAGATCTGCCATTTTATTCATATCGACATTAAGCATGCTTGACCCACTTGTTGCGAAGGAGACGCTCGTTTGCAATTTTCTTTTGAAGAGTCATGACCCCTTCAATTAAGGCTTCCGGACGTGGAGGACAACCAGGAACGTAGACATCAACAGGTACGACTTCATCTACACCCTTGAGTACGTGATAGCCGTGCTGCCAGTAAGGTCCACCCTTGTTGGCACATGAGCCCATCGAAATAACATATTTTGGTTCGGCCATTTGTTCATACAAAGTCTTCACTCGAGTTGCCATTTTGAGAGTCACAGTTCCCGCAACAATCATCAAGTCTGCGCGACGGGGAGTGGCCATGAAAGCACCACAGCCAAAACGCTCGAGATCATACTTAGAAGCACCAGTTGCCATCATTTCGATTGCGCAACAAGCGAGACCAAATGTCATAGGCCATAAAGAATTTTTTCGACCCCAATTTAAAAAATCATCCAAGGTCGTAAGAACAACACCATCTTGCATGGAGAAACTCCGGTTTCAGTGGAAAAATGATTACCCCTATTTGTACCTTTTGGGGACTTTTTCGTCAATGAAACTGCTGAAATTTCAATCAATTGTCGAAGAAAAGTTGGAGCCTTTACCAGGATGAAGGAGATTTACTTTAGCCCGCATCTAGCCTGATGCTTCTCAGCAAACTTCACCTGCCCATCCAAGTCTGAGGCGGGCGCGCGCTTAGGCCCTTGTTGCATGTAGGCAAGGCGTTTCTTGTCATTTTCACACACCTTGGATACGACCAAATCATACTCCATTAAGGCGGCAATGGGATAAGGAACGCCGTAGGCGGAAGAAACAAAATTTATTTTGTCAGGATTGAGGTCTGAAAAGGAATTAACGATATCGCGTTTTTTAAGCTGGCCGTGGAAACTGTCAAAATAGGATCCTATATTGTAGAAAAGTTTAACCGCCTTGGAAAAAGACAACCGGCCGGAATCATCCCCAATTTTTTGACAATTGGACCGAGACTGAACCCTTTGAGAAAAGAGCTCCTTCAGAACGAGGCACTCGGTGATAAAGGCCTGAACTTCTCCTCCAGAACCTTCAATTGTTGATTTGATGAAGTCCTGAGCATTAAACGAATCGGAGTAGGGATTAAAGCCCTCGCGGTAAACATAATGAGTGAGCTCATGAGCAAGATCAAGAAGAGCATCGTTCCAGGGAAGATTTCGATTTATGAAGACCACGGATCGGGACTCGTAAATAACATGCTCTGGAGAATGAGGAGAAAATTTTCTCACAAGCGTGGTGTCAGTTAACGAACTATCTCCAACCTTGATAACGTCCTCAATGAGAAGTCCGGTTCTTCCGGCCTTGTGCTGGGCCTCTTTTACTAGTTTCTCTCCCGAGGGTGAGCGAGAAAGAAGTTCAATTAACTTTTTTAAATTCATTTCTTGCGAGGATGTGTACTCCATCCAGGATCGATTAGGCTTCATGGTGCCTTCAACATGAATAATCCCGTCCTCTGTTGACAGGGCAGTGAGCGAGAAAGTGAGAAGGGATAGTATAAAAAATATCTGCATCAACCTGCTCATCGGCAGAGAAAATGAGAACTCGAGCTAAAAATTGAGATAATTTAAAGGGTCAGAACAGATAGGCGAGTTATTGAGTCCATCAACCTGATTTTAATCTAAATCCAGGTCTGACAAATGCCGGTCTATGTAATCATTAAAAAAGTTTTTTACTTTTAAAAGAGCGTCGGCCTGGCCCTTTCCTGTCACGGTTTCAGATGCACTAAGAACCTTGGTCCGTTCGCCTTTTTCGAAGCTCGTAATATTCATGGTGAAGGTGTATTTTTCAAGTCCAGAAAGAGTCAGAAATTCTTTGATCGAATCCACATTCAAGGAAATTGCTTTTTCAGCATCCCCTTTTACGATTTTAAATCCTGCCTCTGTTAGAAGATCCTTAATTTTATCTGACATCCAGATTGGTGCCTGGCCAATTCTGAGGGCGAGTGGCTCAAACCTGGGTTGGGTCTGCCTCCATTCAATAATATCAGCGTAGGTTAGTTTAGAAGGTCTGGGGTGACCCGAAAGGATGGAGTATTTTTCATTAAGCTTATCGCGCTCAAGGAAGGTGCGGAAAATTCGCCGCAGATTGGTCCGCCTTCTCTTGCTCCAGAGGGCATTCAATTCATCATCAAGCTTTGAAAGTCTCTGATCAATGAGTTCACTGGATTTTTCTCTATCCAGGGAAGCGAGAGAATAGATCATTCCGGTGGATTGAAAATGTTTTTTGATGGTCACCGTTTCAAGAATTTGATTGATAGATTCCTGAAGTGAGCGTTCTACTTCCTGCCTCACCAACCCAAGCCAGGGGAAATCTTGTTGTGAATTCTCAGATAAAGAGACCACTTTCAGATGACTCTCAAAAATACTGGCAAGATTTTTCACGGCTTCAGCATCGGCCCCCTTAAGGGATGTTGATTCACCAGTGGCACATAATTCAGAAGCTTGGTGACAAAAATCATAGGGTGAATAAACCCAGGAAGGAGTCTCGCTTGAGTTCTCTGACAATTGGGGTTTAGAAGGAATAAGTCCGCAACTAGTTAGAAATAACAGTATAAATATGATTTTCATTTGTTCAAAATTTTGAACTTCTGACCCACTAAAGTCAACGGGACTTTAAGAAAGCTTATGACACGCGAAGTCTCATTTGACTGCGATCCGGAGGAGGTCTATCTTTTGATGAGGTCTGAACGCACGATTGATTGAGATTAAAAGTGGAGGCTTTCTTGGAACATAAATTAGAAGATCTTCCTTACGGAAAGAAAACATTGTCCCCTTATATGTCGGAAGAAACTCTTCATTATCATCACGATAAGCACCATCGGGCCTATGTCGTTAAGCTCAATGAACTGATCAAAGGTAGTCCATTTGAGGACATGACTTTAGAAGAAATCATCAAAAACTCAGAGGGTCCCCTGTTCAATAATGCTGCCCAACACTGGAATCATGCATTTTTCTGGAACTGTATGGGGCCCGGTCAAGGCGGATATCCCACTGGAAAAATTGGAGATATGATTCATCGAGAATGGGGCAGTTTTGAAAAATTCAAAGAGGAATTCACCAAGGCCGCTGTCTCTCACTTTGGTTCGGGTTGGACATGGCTTATCGAAAATCATCAGGGTCATCTAGAAATTATCACCACCTCAGATGCTGATAATCCGTTAAAGCACGACTTGAAGGCCAT
>CAXNNO010000235.1:0-4402 GCA_964203555.1 Bacteriovoracales bacterium | reverse complement strand
CTCTAAAAGATTTTGATATTAAAGTTTTGGTAAACACAAAATCTCTTGATCATATTCAAAAGCTCGCTACTACTTGGGTTAAAGGTGTCACAACTGATGTGGAGGCATGCCTCAATGATAAGTATGATTTGAGTTTTAATTTATCCATGAATGAACAATCATGGGACGTGCATGCAAAAGTATTGGCTGAATTTAAGCATGGCCCTGAGAAAGTAAATGGCGAATTGCTCGTGGCAGATTTATGGTCAACTTTCCTTTTAACTCTAAAAGCGCAAGCCCCATTCCTGACTTTTCACTTGCAGGATATTTACCGCAACATTTTAGGCATCAAAGGTTTTCCCTCTTTTGAAACCCGTACTCAGAATGTTTCCACCATCGCATTTGGTTTTGCTAGTTCCAGTCTAATTCCTGTATCAGAACAAGAAGCACTCATACACGCTATTAATAAAAACTTTCCATTGATTCAATTTAAAGAAATTTCCGAAGTTGATATCTTAGAAGATCTCACACGCGTGTTGTACATTGGGCCTCCTTCTTTTGAATCCTTGACCCTATGTGATTCTGGAGCTCGTGGAATTTTTTTAAGCCGCCATTTTTCTGGCTTTAATTTACTTCCCTATGATGATGGCCATGTTCAGATCTCTTCTCAGGGCCGCCCATTTAGTTCTCAGCTTCTTCAGCCAGGAATTTTTAATTTAATTCAAAATGCTCCAGTGCCAAAAAACTTTGATTACCCGGTGTATTCAATTGGCCATGAAGAATTTCTTGGTTCTTACCTTAAAAACGTTAATGAAAGTGACGAAAGCTATCCTGTTTATCAGGCGTATGTAGTCCTTTGGAACTTCCTCTTGAGCATGTCTGATACTAATCTTGACATCAACCGCTGCACGCCTCCTCAAGCTGAGAAAACTCTTGAGCTCAAAGAAATCCTCACTAAGCTCTCCCGCCTTCATGACTATGCTTTGACTTCCATCGATACCATTCATCAAGAATCAAAAAGTCAGAATGCCCGAGCTGAAATCATCGCAGGACACGTTAAAAATCTTCAAGAAATTGACTCCACTTTCGCTACCGTGGCCCAGAGCCATTCCCTTCTACGACCTATTTTGGACTTTTACCGCATCCGTAAAGGTCAAAACATTGGAGACTCTCTTAAGGAGCAGTCCGAGAATAGCCTATTGATGTATTCTGAGGAAAACCAGGCCCTCAAGGCCATGGGAGAACTCTTCAATACCATCCTCGCCAAGACCTAATCTCCCTTTCTGCCCCTACCCAAAATTATTTTCTATGACATTGCGGCATATTGCCCTTACCATTCAAGTATAACTATCAAGGACGAAGACCATGTCAGGGACGACATTTTCATCATTTGAGGGCAAAGAGCGCTTCCTTCTGGAAACCGTTATGCTGACTCAGGATTTCGTATCCGATATTCTCATCTCGATCGCCACTATGGAATCTTTTGAACTCAAAAGTGAATTCCACTGGAACCGCGAAGTGACTAAACTCACTAACGATATTAGCCAGTTCGTAGAAATCACCACACTCATTTCAAAAGCTGTGATGCAGTTCAAGAAACATATTTTGACTGAAATTAAAAGCTCCCATATCCATTTGCTATTTATCATCAAGGGCATGAATCAGGCCCAGCAAAAACAAGATATGGTGGCACTTGAGGATTTGATAAAATACGAATTAAAAGATAACTTAACTCAGTGGAAAATAGACCTCATCCCTCAGATCAAACGCCTGCTCAACACTTAACTCTTTATTTAGATGAACTAATTCTTGTGGACCTTCAAAAAGAAGATCTCTCACCTTTAGTTTTAGCTCCTATTGATGGAGCGCAATTTGCTTTACTCAAAAAAGGTGACAGATTGTGGGTGAGTTTTCCAGACGGTGAGCATTGTGATTTTCCTTATTACCTTAAAAATGTCCGATCACTGATTAACGGCTTCAAAGACTACGCACTCAAAAGTAATGAGACCCTGGAACCTTTTGAAAATCATCTTAAGACGTATCAGTCTTTGGAGAAAAAACTTTTTTCTCATGTAACCATGAAACCCGGAGAAAACTTTAAAGACTTATGGGATGAAATCATAAAAAAGATCAATTCCATCAGTTCTGAATCTTTTAGTTTAAATGGATTACTTGAAAAACTTTTAGATGTACCTTTCCTGCAAAATTTTCAAACTTCTATGATTGTCCTGCACCTTAAAGGTCAGACCAAGGCAGAACTCATAGGAACACTTTGGCGGAGTGAGAAAGTTAAAGGACTCATTGAAGTCAGGGATTTTAACTCCTCATTTAATTCAGTAAAGAAAGCTAAAACAAAATCGTTTCACACTGACATCTTCCCCAAGCTAAATCTGCCTTTCAATGGAAGCTTTCTGGCCAAAGAAGTATTATCCAAAAAATATAGTTTGATTGCTATTGCCTCGAGGCATGATTTTTTAAGTTATAGCCAAGAAGAGATTGAGCTCTACGAGACATGCATTGACTTGCTTCAGCCACATTTTGAAAGACTCATCGATCAAGAATTCTCCGATAAGAAAATTTCGGAACTTCGCATTTGCTTAAAAGACTTCCCTTTACCATTAAGAATCCGCGATACCGTAACTGGTACATCTTTTATGAATGACCTCTATACTTCTGAATTACAGGATCAGGATATTTTCTTTAATAAAAAAGTTCAGGGACCATTTAGTCTTGACCTCTATGACTCGGATGAATTGCGCCATTATGCTTTTGATCTTTTCCATTTTCAGCGAATTTCTCTTCTCGGAGAACTTCTTAACACTCTACGCCATGAACTAAGTAACCCTCTCTTTGGATTAAAGCTTAGTTCTCAGATTTTTGGTACTTTAGAAGTCTCAGCAGATAACCGAGATTTTATGAAAGAGATTGAAAAAAATGTAAGCCGTTGTCAGGTGATCATTGAGAATTTCTCCAACCTCTATCAGATTCAAAATGAAACTAAACCCATCACCATTAAAAAAATAATTGATGAGGCACTTGTCCTTTCAAAGTCTGAGACACGCGAGATTAGAAAGAATATTACCTACCATCACAATACAGATCAAATTCTTCTCAATGTCCCGTTGATTTTTGTGGTTCAAGTTATTTTCAATTTAATTGTGAATGCATCCCAAGCCATGAAAGAAACCTTACCTGGTGAAATTAAAATTGATGTCTCCATTGAGGATAAAAAACTCTTGGTGGACTTTTGTGATAATGGTCCAGGCATACCAGAAGATAAGACATCACAACTCTTTAAACCCTTTTTCACCACAAAAACTCAAGGTACAGGCCTGGGCTTAGTGCTTTCACGTAATCTGGCTTTGAAAATGGGTGGAAATCTTGAGCATTTAGTTAATAATGATATAAGAGGCGCCCATTTTAGGCTGACATTACCGACCACATGAAAAACATATTTATCATCGAAGATGAGATCCTTATTCAGCAGTCTTTAAAAAAACTCTTCGAGCGAAGAGGCTTTAAAGTTGATGTATCGGCCAGTGGAAAAACTGCGATTGATATGATTTTAAGTAATAACTATGATCGGATCATATGTGATCTTATGCTCCAGGATATTTCGGGCTTTGATGTCATCGAAGAATCCAAGAAAAAATATTCCCCTGAAGAGCTCAGTCAGAAATTTGTAATTATGACGGCATATAATTCTCCTCAGGTTTTGAACCGGGCCAATTCATATCAGTGTCGATTATTAAATAAACCTTTCGATGATCTCGAAGAGGCCATGCGCCTCATGACGGAGTAGTGATGAAAAAATCAGTAGCAAAATCTATCGGAATTACTTTGAAACCAAATTCCACGCCAGATTTTTATCATATTCTTCCTAATCTCTGCACCTGGCTTATCCGTCGTAAAAAAGTAGTTGTTTTTCGTGAAGAAGACCGCGAACGGGTGATGAAGTTCTTTAAAACAAAATCAACGGATGGGCTTGTGTTCTGGAATTCAAAACAGTTTCACAATAATGTAGATATGATGCTCTCTTTGGGAGGAGATGGAACTCTTATTGGAGTTTGTCGCCGGATCAATGCGAAAATTCCTGTTTTGGGAATTAACTTAGGTCGCCTGGGTTTCATTACTGAATTTAATAAGAATGAATATTTTGATCTTCTAGGAGATATACTTGAAGGAAAATATGAAACAACCACTAAGCCACTCTTTCATGTTTCAGTTCAAAGAAAGGGCAAAGAGCATTTTAAAGATTATTTCTTCAATGATGCTGTTCTAGCTAAAATTGATATTGCCCGGATGATTTATTTACGTGCGGAGATGAGTGCTGATCATATTTATAATTTAGCAGGTGACGGCATTATTGTTTCAAGTCCCATGGGTTCAACGGCTTACTCTATGGCAGCCGGTGGCCCTATTG
>CAXNNO010000234.1:0-4414 GCA_964203555.1 Bacteriovoracales bacterium | reverse complement strand
ATTTAGCACGAGAATATCATTAAACTTTTTCAGATTATTAATGAATACGGTAAAATGATTTGGTCGATAACCAAAAGCAGCGACCCAGGCAGCATAATCGCTTTCCTTCATTAACTCATGATAGGTTTCGGTCGTTACTTTCCATGGTCGACCTATGGAAACAAAATCAAATTGGTTTTCGAGCCATGTTGGAACTTGTGCGATGAGATCATCAACTGTCTTTTGTAAGGCCCCGGAGAAATCTTGAAGCCTTAATTCTGAAATAAAAATTTTTGGTAGAGTTTGATCTTTGTGTTCATAGTGCTTGGCGTAAAGTTTTTTATCCGGAAAGTGGTAGTCTCCGGCGTACTTATACCCGGCCTCTATGAAAGGCCTCGCCAGAACATCCAGAGTCACTCTCGGATGATTAAAAGTTCTTAGCGCAATGTGATCATTCTGGATAATCTCCCCTTCCTCTATCAAAAGATTATTGATCTTCTTAGCAAGAGGATTAATATCAATATATTCTTTCCACATTTTATCTAATAATTCCGGTAAATTTCTTGTGGCCATGACTTTTCTCCTGTTCTCTTAGATTTTAAAGATTCTACCAAATTTGGTTTCAATACGAAATGATCCAAGTCATTAACTCTCCGTATTATAGTGGGCTATTTATTTGAAAAAGGTTATCATGAGTCAATTTTTAAGCTGAGGATACTATATGCAAATGCAAATTAAGGGTGATTACTTTGGTGGTCGCTTTCATTTCTCCGATTTGACCAAGTCTCAAGAAAAAATTGTTAAATATTCTCCTGCGGACCTTACCATGCGTTTATGGGAGGCGGGTGTTTCCTATGACCACATTGAATTGGTGATTGAGTCTGCCCTCTCGGGTTTTGAAACGTGGAGAAAACTAAGCTTTGATGAGCGAATCACTTATCTTAAAAAGTACCAAGAGATTGTTCGATCTAAAAAAGATGAAATTGCAATGGCCCTGGCCTTAGAAGTCGGTAAACCTTTATGGGAGGCGAAGACTGAGGCAGCGGCACTGGATTCGAAAGTCTCTGTGACCATCACAGACTCCTATGAACGCATCAAACAAAAAACGATCAAAGAGGTGATGCCAAAAATTGACGGACACACCATCTCCAGACCCCTCGGCCCAAGTTTTGTGATAGGTCCTTTCAACTTTCCTTGCCACCTGGCGAATGGACAAATTCTCTCCGCACTTTTAGCGGGTAATTCCATCATCTTTAAGCCCTCAGAAAAGACGATTTACTCGGCCCAGCTGATGATTGAATGTTTCCATGAGGCAGGATTTCCCAAGGGCGTGATTAACTTTATTAATGGTACCGGCCATACCGCTTCCGTGTTGACCGCCGACAAGCGCATTAAGGGCGTGTTTTTTACTGGTTCAAAAGCGGTTGGTCTTAGAATACTCGAAAATACCTACAAAGATCTTAATAAACTGGTCGCTCTTGAACTCGGGGGAAAAAATTCAACGATTATTCATGAGGATACAAATATTAATAACGCCCTGCCGGCATTATTAAGGGCATGTTTTATGACTTCAGGCCCGAGGTGTACGTCGACATCCATGATTTTGATTCACAGAAAAATTGAACAAGAGTTTATTCATAAATTTAAAACCATTACAGAAAGAATAAGAGTCGGCCATCCAACATCGACCCCGGATCCCTTCATGGGCCCATTAATTGATGAACAAGCTGAAAAGATGTATTTCGATTTCTGTAACTATGGGAAGCAAGATGGTGCGGAAGAAATTATCCC
Source organism: Bacteriovoracales bacterium (assembly GCA_964203555.1). Classification (GTDB taxonomy): domain Bacteria; phylum Bdellovibrionota; class Bacteriovoracia; order Bacteriovoracales; family Bacteriovoracaceae; genus Peredibacter. Next base: position 2,644 of record CAXNNO010000234.1, on the reverse strand, counting down.
ACCTCGAAAAATAGACGTTGGGTTTCAAGGCCACTATGTCTCTCCCTCAATCCACTACGCAAAGAAGCCAAATCTTGCGGGTCGATTTATTCAGGAAGAAATTTTTGGACCTAATTGTTTTTTCATTCCGTATGATGATGTTGAAGAGGCGATAAAAATCGTCAATAGCACTCAATATGGTCTGGCGTCCTCGGTCTTCACAAGAAATTCTGACATTTATCAGTTATGCCTGAGGGATATCGAGTGCGGCCTGATCAATCTTAACCGCTCTACAGTGGGCGCAACCGCTCGACTACCTTTTGGTGGATTGAAAAATTCTGGAAATCACAGACCGGCAGCAGTTGCAATGATTGATCATTGTGTGGGAACTGTTGCATCACTTGAAACATTGGATGATACAAGTTCAAATTTATCCGATGTAATCGGGTTAAAAGATTAGGGATGACTGAAATCAAAATGGATGAAAAAGAGGCCTTACGAAAAGAGTATTGGTACATCATCATCCTTGCTGCCATTCAGATAGTTCACATACTTGATTTCGTTGTCATCATGCCGCTTGGACCAAGGTTTATGAGGGTCTTTAATATTGGCCCTACGGAGTTTTCCACTCTCGTTTCGACCTATACATTCAGTGCCGGAATTGTCGGTTTCATGGGAGCTCTCTATGCGGATCACTTTGACCGCAAAAAGTTTTTATTATTCAATTTCACGGGATTTATTATCGGTACTTTTATGTGCGCGATTGCTTCAAACTTCGCAGCACTTTTCGTTGCCCGAATCATTGCGGGTGCTTTTGGCGGAATCTTAAATGCCATTGTCCTTTCGTTTGTCGCCGACCTTATTCCCTTTCAAAGACGTGGAGCTGCCATGAGTGTCGTCATGTCCGCCTTTTCAATCAGTAGTGTTCTGGGAATACCCACGGGTCTCTATATTGCCAACATCTTCGATTGGAATGCGACATTTTATTTTATTTGTATCATTGGTATCATTTTTTGGATTCTGGCCTATTTAATCCTTCCGTCAGTGCAGGTTAGACGGGTACCAAAAAGCTTTAAGGACAACCTGCTTAATTTTAGATCCGTTCTTTCGCAAAAAGATTACCTAGTGAGCTTTCTCCTTACTAGTATTCTTGGTTTTGGCATTTTCATGATTATTCCATTTATTGCACCCTACATGGTCAGAAATGTCGGGCTTACTGAAGATCAACTTCCATTGATTTACCTGATAGGAGGGATTTTTACGATCATATTTGCACGGGTTATAGGAAAACTCTGTGACCAGATAGGAAGTTTCAGGGTGTTCAGGGTCGCAGCTTTTATTTCAATCTTTCCTATGTTTGCTCTGACCAACCTTCCGGCCGGTATCCCTCTTTGGGTTTCGTTAACAGTCACCACACTGTTTATGATGATGGGATCCGGTAGATTCATTCCCGCCATGACGATAGTATCAGCGGTCGTAAAACCCGAAGACAGAGGGACTTTTATGAGTTTGGAAAATGCTTCACGCCAGATTTTTTCCGGTGCTGCCTCCCAGATCGGCGGCCTCATCATAGGCTCCACCGCCGCAGGCGCTTTGACAAATTACAATTATGTGGGTCTTGTGGGAATTTCCACATCGGTTATCGCAATATTTGTGGCCTATCGAATTACGACAAAATTCAAACTGAGATAAAATGAATCTTTCCTCTCCCCACCTTGCCGCCATCACTGCTTTCTCTCTCTGGGGTCTTTTTCCCTTGTATTGGAAGATATTCGCAGGAATTGGGGCCTGGGATTTATTCGGTCACAGGATTATCTGGTCGTTTTTAACTTTGATATTGATAATCTTTTACCAAAAAAAAACAACTCACTTAAAAGAGATATGGGGAAATAAAAAAGTCAGAAATATGCTGATGTTATCCTCTCTTCTTATTTCATCAAACTGGCTTCTTTACATTTATGCCGTCAGCGTTGGAAAAGTACTTGAGGCAAGTCTGGGTTATTTTTTGAATCCCTTAATCAATGTCTTTTTTGGATGGCTTATTTTAAAAGAAGAGTTAAGAATAACCCAGTGGCCTGCTATTTTACTGGCACTCGCTTCAATAGTTCTTATGGCCTTCCAGACAGATTTTGCTCACTTCCCATGGATTGCCTTATCTCTTTCATTAACGTTCGGCTTTTATGGAATTATCAGAAAAGTGACTCACGTGGGATCCATGGAAGGGCTGGCCTTTGAAACCTGTTTTATTATAGTTCCAGTGATGCTGTTCTGGGCCTTTCAACCCTCAGATCCAACCACAATTTATAACGATCTTGCCCCTTGGAAATTATTACTGCTTTCTTTTTCTGGTATCATCACGTGCATCCCTCTGGTTCTCTTTGCTTATAGTGCTCGTCGCTTGAAACTACAAACATTAGGGTTTATTCAATACCTTTCACCAACGCTCAAATTCATTTGTGGGATCTTTATTTTACATGAATCGTTAAGCCTGGAAAAACTTCAGTCCTTTGTTCTCATATGGATTGCACTTTTTTGGTACACTCTTGAGTCATATTTCTTCATCAAAAAAAAATGAAGGTTATCTCTATCAACGAAGAGACATAATCTCAGATTTGGCCGGTTCTTTTTTCAATTCTTTGGGAAGATTTTTAATGATAGCTTTGAT
>CAXNNO010000233.1:0-4451 GCA_964203555.1 Bacteriovoracales bacterium | reverse complement strand
TACAGCTGACCATGGCCTTGAAATTTATTTCTTAACCAAGCAAGGTAGGCGATTCCTAGTTTGATATTTTTCACCGGATCCCGGAGTGTTTTTTCTCCAGACCATTTCGCTTTTGTTAGTTCTGCAATCCATTGCCCTGTTGAGGGTCTAATTTGCATGAGGCCAATTTCTCCCACGGGACCTATAGCATCCGGATTAAAGCTGGATTCTCCAGAAATAACTGCCATCACAAAATAGGGATCAAGAGAGTGCTTGCTCGATTCCTCTATGATTGTTCTGGATACTTCCCTCGCTTTAATCTTAAAGGCCTTAGGGAGACATTTATTAACAACATGAAAAATATTTTTTTCCATATCCTTTCTTCTTTCAAACTGCGATACAACACTTTTATGATAGCTATCACCCATAAGTTCACGGGCATGTTCCACTCTCTGCGCCCGCCTGACGCTTGCCATTGACCTTGAGGGCTTGGCGCTCTTGGCGAAAGAGGAAAATGAAAGAAATGCTAAGATAAGTGTTAGTATTTTCATAACCAACTTTTTGCAAAGGTTATGCCATCTAAAGGTGGTTTAAGGTATTGAAATTACATAGGTTTTTTCATTAATTATAGACAGTGTCTAGTTCGTGGCCATTTTTTCATGACGGTTCGGTTCTTTTCCCTAAAATGTTTTTTTCGAAAAAATGCATTTAAAAAAATCATTTCCACCACTCCGCTACGATTCAAATATATGAATGAGGAGATATATTAATGATTGCTTAACATGTTAAAAAAATCTATGGAGTTTGATGTGAATGAACAATATTGTTAAGTGCCTTGAATGATTTATTTTTCAAAAAAATAATCATTTAAAAATAAAATATGATCATAATCATGAAAATAAAACAGAATAAAAATCTCATCTCTTCCGAAATGATATTCACTATGGGACAAAAAAATTATTCAGTAGAGTTCAATCAAGGTTACACCATCATCAAGCTCGATCATCTTCTTGATTATTTCAACTGCAAGTTGTTTATCGAAGAGATGCCGTCGATTGCGAGGAAGCAAAATCATGTTCTCATTAATTGTGAGAAGGTGACGGCCATTCCGAAAGACTGGATTAGGGCCCTAATGCTTTTTCAGATGAGTCTGAAAAAAATAAACAAAGGTCTTAAATTAGTCCACGTAAATCAAAACGTTCTTGTATGCCTCAAAAAGGAAGGTATTGATCAGTTCTTCAAAGTATCCCTTGATGTTAAGGATGCCCTGGAGGAGTTTGGGATTAGCGTGAAAAAGAAAATGGATATGGAATTTTTAAATCCTTTTTTATCTGCGACGATCAAAGTTTTAAAAATTCAGGCGCACACCCACGCACAGCCAGGTAAAATATATCTCAAAAAACCCACAGATAAACTTTATGGAGATATTTCCGGAATCATAGGTATTGTGAGTGATAACTTTAAGGGCTCAGTGGTCATAAGTTTTCCCAAGAATACTTTTTTGAAACTTATGTCCCGAATGCTCGGTGAAGAAGTTCTCACCATTGACCGGGAAATTTTTGACGGTGCTGGTGAAATTACCAACATGATATTCGGCCAGGCAAAAGTTGAATTAAATGCCAAGGGATTCGGGATCAAGACGGCCCTTCCTTCGGTCGTGTCAGGGGAGAACCACTCACACTCATCGACTACTCGTGGCCCTGTGATGGTGGTGCCTTTTGAAAGTGACATTGGAAGTTTTTTTGTTGAGATTGGGCTTTCTGACTAGATGTTCATGCTAATTGAGCTGACAATTAAGTTATCGGCTTGGGATAGATTATTTCCTCTTTCAGGAAAGATTTTTTTGACCGATTGATAGGTTCTGAATTCAGTTCGCCAGATTGTCTTTTTGTTGATGTTAATGTCATAGTTTATTGATGCGCTTCTTACCCTGAATCCGATGCCGCTTTGAGTTCTAACGTTAAATTCTTCAGGGTCGTGATAGTATTCATACCTTAATGCGACAGCATGCTTTCTCCCTAATCTTTTTCTAATAACACCGGAAGCAGCACTCCACGTTCCAACGCCACTTTTTTTCTTCCGCTCCTGTGTGCCTATGTCGAAGGAAAAGATACCTTCCCAGTCTTCATTGAATTTATATTGACTAATGAGATTGTGATAGGTTCGAAAGCTGTTTTTGTCAGAGGGATAAACCTTTTCGTTTCCGAGGAAATTGTTATAAGTAAGAGTAAGATCTTGTATGTCTTTTTTGACCTGTACTCCAATGGATTTATCTCTGTTTGTTTCGGAGATGTTCTGCCATCCGTTAAGGATATGAAATTCAAAATGTATTGAACTAAACTCATGGGAAAGCTTTAATCCGAGGCTGTAATAAGGCACATAATCACTGAGAAAAGATCTAGTGTATGTCCAGTTTTTGTTACTGATCCATGACTCCATCCCAATATGACCAAGGAAAATACCCGCATCGAGCCAGGTTTTTTCGCCGATTTTTATTCCTGCATAAGATTCCTGAATGTGCCCCAACGAAGGATTCACTTCAGAAAGCGTGTTGGCAGTCACTGAGTCTCCCCATTGAAGCGCAAACCTTCCGCGATATTTTTCTTTTTGTAAATTGATTCCAGCATGAACCAGATTGATCGAGGGATTGTTGTGAACGACGGCCTGGGTTGTATAGATCCTCTCCTCATGATTTTTGAGATTAAAATCATAAGAATAATAAGAGTCAATAAAACCATCAAAAAAAATCATTCCTTTCCGAGCCCTTTTAAGATGAGATTGGCCGTGTTTTCATTACAGGCCATCGGGATATCGTAGACAACTGCAATTCTTAACAAGGCCTTGACGTCAACATCATGAGGGTGGGGTGCAAGTGGATCCCAGAAAAAGATAACAATATGAATTCTATCCTCTGCTATACCGGCACCAATTTGCTGATCTCCACCAAGTGGGCCACTTTTAAATTTACTGAGTGAGAGTCCGACTTCTTCTTCAATTCGTTTACCGGTTGTTCCTGTTGCTACCAAATTGTATTGTTTTAATTCATCAAAATGTTTTTTCGCCCAAATTACCATGCGTTCTTTCAAATTATCGTGAGCTATAAGAGCTACTGTTTTTTTCATCAATTAATCCTTACTAATTTTGTTCTTTAGATTTTATTCCCATAACCGTAACACTGGAAGGAAATATTTTCCTATTTTAACGTATCTTTTGACGACATTTGTCGGAGAAAAAATGTCGTTTTTTCAACAAGTTTACCTAAGCTTACAAATAAAGCCTGTGCTGGATCATGTTTTGCTAAGTCTCTAAAATTATTCTGAAAAAAAGACGAAATATTTTTGAAATTTAACCGAATAATAAGTGAGACGAAGATTCTAAAAATCCTCACAGAGGTTCTATGAACGAAGAAATTGAAGAATTTAAAATTGAAATATTGGAAACGATTGATCGAGCTGAAAAAGCACTTCTTGAATTTGATCAACTTCCAGATAATCAGTGCTCCAATACGCTTTATGATGAAGTTTTTCGTGCTTATCACAATATCAAGGGTGCAGCGGGAATGATGGAGTGGGAAGAACTTCAACATCACGTTCATCAGCTTGAAAATGTCTTAATGCAGTCAAAACATACAGCTTCAATTCCCAAGAAATTGATTGGTTGGTTTCTAAAAGGTAATGATGTGACAAGGGCCATCATGGTCAAAGAGCCCTATAAGTTTGACTACAACACTGATGATTTTGAACATGCACAGGCCGAACACGTTATTGATTCAAAAGTCAGCTTTAATTCCGAAACTGTGGGATCGCAAGATTCTTTATCAGAAGAGTTTAAGGCGGAAACCTCTGAATGCCTTGAGCGCATTTCTACTGCTCTCATCAAAATGGAAGCAGATATGGGGGATAGAAATCTTTTCGACTCCCTTTATAGGGATATTCACTCTCTTAAGGGTTCTGTTGGACTCTTTGGATTAGTTGAAGCATCCAAACTTACCCACGCCATGGAAAGCAGTCTTGAGGGTGTACGAAATGTTCCAGAATTTGAAATTGATAAGGCCCATATTAGTACACTTCTGATGTCTTTGGATCTTCTCAATAATTGTGTCAACAATCCATCTGATGAAAGCCTCAGGAAAGAAGTGAATTTTATGGTGAAGTTAATTGAACCATTTATTCAGGAAAATGAATCAAAGATGGCCAATATGAAAACTGAGCAGGTCATTATGACGACGCCGGAAGAAAAACCACAACCTGCAGTTTCATCAAAAGCTGCACTTATCCAGAACCCAGCTCAGCCGACCGAATCGGAAAAGGGTGACACAACCATCAGAGTGCAAGTTGCTCTGTTGGATCGATTGATGACTCTCATGGGTGAGATGGTACTCGTGAGAAATCAAGTTCTTCAATATTCCAATAAAACGGATGATCTTGAGTTTTTGAACATGAGCCAAAAGCTTGATGTTGTTACTAGTGAGC
>CAXNNO010000232.1:0-4463 GCA_964203555.1 Bacteriovoracales bacterium | reverse complement strand
TGCCATTATCGGGATTGAAAAGGGCCGCAAGACGCAGGAGAAGATCAAAAGAAATTTTGGGATGGCAAATCCTGAAGGATACAGAAAGGCTTTGAGGATCATGAAAATGGCCTCTCAGTTTAGTATTCCTGTTGTGACGTTTGTGGATACCCCAGGTGCCTATCCGGGCATCGGTGCCGAAGAACGCGGCCAGGCCTTAGCGATAGCTGAAAATCTTGAAGAAATGTTTAATATTAAATCTCCCATCATCTCAATTGTTATAGGTGAGGGCGGTTCTGGCGGGGCCCTGGGCATCGCTGTGGCGGATAAAGTATTCATGATGGAATACTCCGTTTATTCAGTCATCTCCCCTGAATCGTGTGCCTCGATTCTGTGGTCTGATCCGAAAATGGCCGAGACTGCGGCCAATTCTCTTCAGCTCTCACCCAACAAGGCCCTGGAGTTGAAAGTCATCGATGCCATTATTAAGGAGCCGGCCGGTGGTGCCCACAGGCATCCTGAGAAGGCGATGGGATTAGTTAAGGATGCCATTCTTTTTCATCTTGAAGCACTTAAAAAAGAAGACCTCGATGTCGTTATGCAGAAGCGTTTTGAAAAATTCCGTCAGATGGGAAATATCACTCTCACGATCGATAACTCTGATGAAGAAAAAGGACAATTGTGAGCGTTTATTCAATGACAGGATTCGGAAAGGGTGAGGCCGTCGGATCTAATTTTACTCTTACCACTGAAATAAAAACCGTTAACAATCGCTTCAAGGATTATAAGTTCAGGATGAGCTCAATGTTTAATTCAATTGAGCTAGAGCTTCGATCAAGACTCGAGGCCGAATTCCGGCGAGGAAGTTTTGATATCTCCGTTTCGTATAAGAGAAATGAAAAGTCCGGTGTGGAATTTCAGGTCGACTTGAATAAAGTGGAGGCCTACTTAAATCTTTTAGCACCTGTTTTGGATAAAATCAAATTTTCCCATCACGTGAATGCAACTGAATTCATGAGAAGTGACTTCTATAAAGATGAGGATGATCAAAAAGATAAAGAACTTGAACCCCTGGTTTTAAAATCATTTGATGCTGCCATAAAATCGTTAAAAACGTCGAGACAGCATGAGGGTGAAAAACTCGTCGATAAACTCCTCGAGCACCTTGGGGTCTATGAGTCCTGCCTCGTGCAGGTTGAAAAACTCAAGGCGCTTTATCCTGAAATGATGAAGGATAAACTGACTAATAAGCTCAACGAAAAACTCAAAGACATTAAAGTTGACGAGAATCGTTTCCTTCAGGAAGTGATTTACTATCTTGAAAAACTTGAAATAGATGAAGAAATTAATCGCGCCAGGATTCATCTGGGAAAACTCGACTCAGTTCTAAAATCTTCCGGAGAAATCGGCCGGCAGATTGATTTCTTATTGCAGGAGCTAGGGCGGGAAACTAATACGATGGGATCAAAATCTGCCCATCCGGAAATTTCATCAAATGTTGTTGAGATGAAAGTACAATTAGAGAAGATACGCGAACAGGCATTAAATTTGGAATAATATGTCCGGAAAAATGATCGTCATCTGTGCTCCTTCGGGCACCGGGAAATCGACATTATTAAATCGGCTCAAACTCGATATCCCCGAGTTGGTCTGGTCAGTTTCCTGCACCACCCGAGCTATTCGCAATGGTGAAGTGCATGGGAAGGATTATTACTTTATCAAGACCGAAACTTTTGAAGACCAGATTGCCAACGATGAGTTTATTGAATGGGCAAAAGTCCATTCGAACTATTATGGAACTTCGAAGAGGTTTGTGACGGAGGGGCTTGCCCATAACCGGAAAATGCTCTTTGATCTGGATGTTCAGGGTGCGGACGCCATGAAAAAGATTTATGGGGACGAGGTTCAGGTCATTTTTATTGAGCCACCATCCGTTGAGGAGTTGGAGAAAAGGCTTCGTAACCGAGCCACGGACTCGGATAAGGTCATTCTTGAGCGAGTTGAAAATGCTCGCAAAGAGTTAATGCGAAAGCTTGATTTTGATCAGATCATCTTGAATGATGATGTTGAAAAGGCCTATCAAAATTTAAAATCTCTCGTACAAAGGATGATCTCATAGCCATGTTTGCTGAACGTATCGATTTTTCTCATGAGGCCAGTCTAACCATAGATGAACTCATCAATAGAGCGGCAGTCCTTCTGCCCGATGCGGACATGTCTATTCTTCGTAAATGTTATGAGTTTGCCGATAAAATGCACGATGGAGTGAAGCGCTCCTCCGGTGAGCCTTATATCATTCATCCACTCAATGTGGCGGCGACCCTCATTAAACTCAAAATGGATCTTGATTCAATACTGGCCGGACTTCTTCATGATACGGTTGAAGATTGTGATGTCTCTCCTGAAGACATCGCTAAAATGTTCGGACAAAGTGTCGCTCAAATTGTGGTTGGCTGTACCAAGATTTCAAAAATTAAATTTAAAACCAAAGAAGAATCTCAGGCCGAAAACTTTCGAAAGATGGTCGTTGCGATGGCGCAAGATCTTCGCGTGATTATTGTAAAGCTCGCCGATCGAATGCATAACATGCGTACTCTTCAGTACATGACAAAGGAAAAGCAACAGGCCAAGGCGCAGGAGACTCTGGATATCTACGTTCCACTTGCTTCGAGGCTTGGTATCAACTCAGTCAAGGCCGATCTCGAAGATTTGTGTCTTCGCTATATTCATCCGGACATTTATTATCGTCTGGCAGAAAAAATAGCGATGAAAAAACGCGAGAGAGAATCCTATATAGAAGAGACCATCTCTCTGATCGAAGAGAAGATGCTCGAATATTCAGTGCAGGGTGAAGTGACCGGACGACCGAAGCACTTTTTTTCTATTTATAAAAAGATGCAGCAAAGGGGAGTGGATTTTGAACAAATCCAGGATCTCCTGGCCTTCCGTGTGCTCATTAATAATATTACCGAGTGCTATAAAGTTCTGGGAATCATTCATTCCGCCTTCACCCCTGTTCCCGGAAGATTTAAGGATTACATTGCCATTCCTAAGGTCAATAATTATCAGTCCCTCCATACAACGGTCATCGGGCCCAAGGCCGAGAGAATAGAAATTCAGATTCGTACTTTTGAGATGCACGAGGTTGCAGAGCGCGGGGTTGCCGCCCATTGGAAATATAAGGAACGCAACAAGAGCGATGCAGTTAATAAATTGAAGTGGGTTGAAGAACTCATGGAGTTTAATCAAAATGTGCAGAGTTCATCCGAATTCATGGACGTTGTGAAAAACGATCTGGATGTCGGCGGTGTTTTTATCTTCACTCCACAAGGGGATGTGAAAGAACTGAGATATGGTGCCACTCCGCTGGATTTTGCCTACGCTGTCCATACCGAGGTAGGAAATAAAACAGTCGGTGCCAAGGTTAATGGAAAGATGGTTCCTTTAAAATACAGATTAAAATCCGGGGACACCGTTGAAATATTAACCAGTAAGACTCAAACTCCATCTAAAGACTGGTTAAAGATCTGTAAGACTTCCAGAGCGATCACAAAGATTCGACAATACCTCATGAAGGTGGAGCGCGATGAGCATCGTGATCTCGGAGAAGATATTCTTGAGAAGGCCTTAAAGAAGTTTGATACTTCAATTAAATCGATAGATAAAAAGCACGAATTCAAATCGATCCTCGAAAAGCATCATTACAAAAGCTTAGAAGAACTTTTTGTGAACATTGGTTCTAACCATCTGTCGATCAAGGACGTACTGATCGGCATTCCGTCTGTTAATTTTTCTGAGACCGATGAACTCGATTTCAAAGAAGAAGAAAAGGAACTTGAAAGTTTCTTTAATAAGACCCAGAAGACCGCCCGCAAAAGCACCAATAATGACAACGCAGTCATTGTAGATGGCCTTGACGATATCCTGGTGAAGATGGGCCGGTGTTGTAACCCCATTCCAGGTGATCCTATTACCGGAATCATGACCCGGGGTAGAGGCATAACGGTCCATACAATTGGCTGCAGTCGGATTTTAGATATCGAAAAATCCAGAAACGTTTATGTTGAATGGAACAAGCACTATAACTTCAGTCACCCGGTGAATATCAAGGTAACTACCCACGATAAGCCGGGAATCCTCTCCAAGATCTCAAAATCAATCAACAATGCGGGCATCAACATCCGATCAGCCATAGCCCGTTCTATGCCGGACCAAAAGGGTAATTTTATTTTTGAGATCGAAGTCAAAGATTACTCCGAGCTTCTGCGGACCATCAGTTCAATTGAACAGATGGAAGAAGTTATATCAGTTAGTCGGGCCTAGATTTAAATTTTTTATTGTTCGCCTTTAACTGGGGATAGTTTTCGGAATTTTCTTCCTTTCTGATGGCGTCTTTTATTTAACGCCCCTTTGCTTCTTCCTTCTCCTTTCAAAATCTTATGTTTTTAATTCATGAACGCACAGCTTGCACACAACTGCCCTCA
>CAXNNO010000231.1:0-4477 GCA_964203555.1 Bacteriovoracales bacterium | reverse complement strand
TACTGCGAGTGCCAATCCTCTTTTTTCAGTTAAAGATCGCTTGAGACTTTATCTGTGGACGCATGGTTTAGAAGAGAGGCCTCTTACGAAGAAAAATAGTCAAAAAATTCACTCTGAAGAAATCGAACGCCCCTTGAGAAAAATCTAATTTCCTCTTTAGAGGGCGTATAGTATGATAGTCATACTATATGAAAAGAATTGCTAACATCGGAAGCTTCCTTAAAAAAATTTATCGCATCTACAGCATGGAGCTTATTAAGGAGCTTCAATCAAGTGGTTTTAATGATCTGAGGCCCAGTTTTCTGGAAATCCTCATGTACTTGTCTGAAAATGATGGCCCTTCCATTAAAATGATCGGCAAGGCGTGTGGCCTGAAAAAACAAACCATGACCTCTCATCTCAATGAACTTGAAAAGAGGGGCTACATCAAGCGTTCACACTCAGATCTTGATAAGCGTGAACAGCTGGTTTTTCTCACCGATTATGGAGAGAAATTTAAGTTTAATTTGTTACAGGTTACAAACGATCTGGAACGTCAGTACACCAGTAAAATTGGTGAAGTAGAATTAGACCGGGTTGAACTGATGCTGGAAAATTTTTACCGGGAACTGATTGAAAATCAAAAAAAAGGCAGTCTACTTTAGGCCGATCTCACATCAGTGAGTTTAATCCCTTTCCAATGTTTGTGCCCACCCGAAATATTGTTGCAATTATAATAGCCGCGACTGACTAAAAATTCACAGGCAAGAATTGAATTCGTCCCATCCTCGGAAATAATCAAAATAGGGTTGGATTTAGTCACAAAATCAAAAAATTTTTCCGGAAAATCGTTCCAGGGAACATGAATGGCTTCTGGAATATTTTGAAGCGGACGAAAATCTTTATCGGAAACATCAATCAGGATAAAGCTATAGTCTTGATTGGAATAGAGCTTCCATGCTTTCTCAGGTGAGAGGTCGTTGTAATTTCTTCCGTAATAGACAAAATCATCTGAAATTTCTTCGTGGTTTTTAATTCTGATCAGGTGGTTTCTCTCGACCTGGATGAGTTGGTTTATTTTTTCCTCCAGTTTGAGAATCTTTTCCTCCATTTGGAAAATAGATCGCTCAAAATCCTGAAACTGCGAAAAAATATTTTTAAACAACTTAGTCATAATTAACCCCTGACTACTATTCTAGCAGAGGTTCAGCGGGCTAAAAAAATGGGTAAATAGTGCCAAATTGAATTCTATTCACGATCATTGTGGTCAGAATTGCCCCGGAAATAAAGACGCAGCCTTCAAATAACCCGTATCCCAAACTCTGCATATCAGTATCAATATGCCCCTCGAGGCCTCTATCCTCGCCAATTTTAATGGGGAATATTTTCACCAATCCTTTTTTAAACAAAGGGAAAATGATGAGAGAAAGAATGGTCTTCAGTAGCACCTGAATTAAGTAAACTGTGATGTCATAGTGCTCCTGATCAAAGCAGCTTGCAATGATGAGGCCTGCGCCGAGAGTGAAGCCTCCATAAGAAAAACACAGAGAAAGGTTTTTCTGAATCAGTAGACGGTTAAAACTGAGCTTACTAATAAAGGTGAAGTATTTAACGGAAAAGCCCACAATCACTAACATGTAAAGCCATAGAACCAGAAGAATCACGAGGGAGTTATCGGCCTCAATCATCACCGTGCGGGTTAGATAAGCAATCACAATGGCATGACAAAAACTGATAAATGCATAGCTCATATTTTTGCGCTTTAGGATTTCATCTGTGTAGTCGAAATTATAAAAAACCACAGATTCGACAATAAAGAGGGAAAGTAAATAAAGCACAATCGCAATTGTTCCCCAAACGGCGAAATGAAAAATACTTAGAAAAAAGCCGGATGTTTCACTAAAGGTGATGGAAGAAAAAATCAGCGAAATTCCCACGACCCTGGAAAAGAGGTGTAGGGCATCGGCTGCATTTTCCGCAGGATGAATTTTCTTTAGAACCTGACGTTTAACCGTCGGATAAAAGATCACGTGGGCATATCGATAGAGATAAATCATTAAGCAGACAAAGGCTGCCAGAAGAATACGGATAATAAGTCTATCGAAGATTTCTGCCATAAAAATTCCTTAGAAGTTTTCTTTTAAATATTCGATCACCAGTGTTTTTAATTCAACTTTCTTCATCCTTTCATCTTTAAAGAAATGAGGAAAATTTTCCCGCGTGATTTTTCCGGCCGGACCAAATTCCTTACCGGGACCATAGAAGGGTTGATTTAAATTGATACTGGACCTTAGTTCCTGATAAAAATTTTCATCCGGACGAAATTTACCCCATCCGAGGTATCGGGGAAAATTTTTAAATGATTTATGAAATTTCCACTTCGTCTCGCCCCGTTTATTTTTTTTCCAGTCTCCAAACTCGCTATTGCCTAAATAAAGGGATCCTGGAGGAACGGGCAAGAATTCTTCTTTTTTATCCATCTTTCTATAGATCGATAATCCGATATGCGGAAGATTCTTACGAGCAAACTCTTTGCTGGTTCTGACAATGAGCTCTTCAACGTGATCATAGCCCGAGATGACTCTATACTTTTGATAATAAGTCTTGATCAAAAAACCGGTTGCGTGTGTGTCGACCAGTATAACCGTTGCTATTTCGTCCTGAATTAATTTAGAAAAAATTTTTTCATTCTGCAAATACTGGACACCAATTTCCGATGGAGAAAGGGCCTTCGCAAGACCCAGGTAAATGATGACCAACATGGCATAAAGGAAAAACTTGTACATATCAGGCCTGGATGATGTTTAAAATCTGGTTTTTCTGGGCCGTTTTCAGTTCATCGAAATCACAATGCAATCGATTCACTGCGTGGGATTCGCTATATTTCAGAAACAAGTCAGTTGCTTCCTGTATATTTTTGATTGTTTTATAATTTTTGGCCAATGATGATTCCCGCATCACTTTCATCGGAAACATATTCTGAGGGGAGCTGGCGCTGTAATATTTCGAAAGCCTGCCACTTGAAGAGCATTTTATATAATCAATATTTTCTGACTTAAGATAATTTTCAAGCTCACTCATCTGATCCAGGTGAACTGAGCCAAAGGTTTCCAATATTTTTTTGGGAATGTTGTTCATGACGATACGCTTTGCCCAGATGTTTTTTGATTTTCTCAATACCCGGTAAAGATAAGAATCATCATGCTCAAGATACGCTTCAATTTCTGAGGGAATGGCGTATTCATTTTCACAGCTGTCAAAATATCGTTGAAGCATTTGCTCTAAACAAACTGCACGGTAATGAAAGTACACCATCATGAACATGTGAAAGCGAGACAGAAGAAAATCGTCAAAGGTTGAAATGGCACGTTCCGAGATTCCTAAAAACGCCTGATTGTTCTCGGGACATATTTTGAGATTATCAATAATCCAGTCCAGGTCAAATTTCCCATAACTCACTCCGCAGAAGTAACTGTCTCTTAAGAGATAGTCCATCCGATCACAATCCATTTCACTAGACACGAGTTGATGCAGCAGAGGGAAGTAGTTAATACCCTTGACGGTAAAGTAACCGGCATCTGAAGTTTCCCCGATAACAAGTTCCGCAATGGCCTTTGGGTCAATTCCAATTTGTCTGGTGACACCTTTAAAGGATTGAGTAAAAGATGAATCAGTAATCGACTTGATCGTGTAATCCTCATGAGTCGCTTGTCTATCATTTCCCATGAATTGTTTAGGCAGCTTAAGGGAACTCACCATTGGCATCACAGATTCTGTCGAGTGGCTCAGGGGAGCGTGTCCAATATCATGAAGGAGGCAACCAAGCCTCAGACTCTCTTTGAGTCTTAAAATCTCGCTTGAATGTTGATCCTTGAAAAGATTATTAAAGACCAGGGATGAAACATTCATCACGCCAATAGAATGAAGATATCTCGTATGAGTCGCACCCGGAAAAACATACTCGGAAAAACCAAGCTGCTTTATATTCCGCAGACGCTGAAAAAAGGGGTGCTCAAGGATTTCTATCTCGGCATCTTCGATAGGAATCGAACCGTGTACAGGATCTCTTATTTCCACTATTTGTCTCCATCCTGAGAAAGCTCTTTGGCATAATGATGTAACCAGGCAGCTATGTCGCGAGACTCATGCATTGGCCTTCCATCGATAAAGAGGCAAGGAACAGTTCCCTTGCCCGTCGCCTTAATCAAGTCTGCCTTGTATTGAGGGTTATCATTGGTATTAAGAAAAGTAACCTTCGCTTCCAGTCCGGTTACCTTCAGTGCTTCTTGAACGATCTGACAATATGGGCATTGAGGGTAATAGTATAGCTCTAATCTTTTCATGAATCCTCACAAACAAAAATGGCCCCTCTCGGAGCCATTTTTTTATTATTTCGACTTAGTTATCTTCGTCGTCTTCTTCTTCTTCACTTGGTTTTTTCTTAGGGCCTTTTACGTATTCAAGATCTTCATCAAGATCATCTTCTTCATCTTCTTCT
>CAXNNO010000230.1:0-4488 GCA_964203555.1 Bacteriovoracales bacterium | reverse complement strand
TATTAATGCTGACAAATTAAGATCCAATTCAGAGGCGGTTGCCTTTGTCATGTCACTAATCAACAAGCATCGTCCTGTGGCAGCTATCTGCCATGGAATTCAGACCTTAATTGAGACTGGAGCGATTAGGGGTAGGAAACTAACCTCCTCGCCCTCAATTAAAACGGATGTTGAAAATGCCGGGGCCCATTGGGTGAATAAGGAAGTCGTCGTTGATCATAGAATCATCACCAGTAGAGACCCGAAGGATTTGAGCTTCTTTACCAGAGCGATCATTAAGGAGTTTTCGACAGGACGAATCCAACATGTTTTACCAGATTTAGAAGGCATGAGTTCTACAATGTAGGCGGTTCACATGATAAATTTAATCCTGATCTTTTTTCCATATTTTTTACAAGCATCAGAGGTTATCGCGACCAGCATGGTGCCTCGAGGACTGGTGGTTGAAATAAATGGCAGAGATTTTATCGTAAAAACCCAAGCGGGAACAAAAGTAGTCATTGAATTCAGAAGAAATGGAAAATTTATCGAGGCCTCAGGAAAAAACCTGAATCAGGGTGATGAAATTGAACCCGGAGACGGACTGATTTCTTTAAGTTCAGCCGCTCAGGCAATTTCGACAGTATCCAAAGTTCATAAGGGTTATTGGACTCTGGAAGAAGATAACGAATTAGGTTGGATTTATGAATTTGAAGAGGCAATTGTAAGTGCAAAGAACGGGAAACTTATCAAGAGGATGAGCTCACCCTCCACTCTCTCTGACCCAGAAAAACTAATTGACTAAACTTACTAAAGAAAAGTTCAAGATTTCAGATTTTTGAAACACCTGTAAGATAATCAAGCTTCATAAGTCCTATCTTAACTAAGGGGTATTTGATGAATTCAGAAACAAATGGAATCGAAAAACTTTTAACCATGATCAGGGATATAAAATTTACGATGCTCACAACAGTTGCCTCGGATGGCACGATCCACTCAAGACCAATGGGCACACTAAAAACCGATCCCGAAAACTTTGAAGGGGGCCTTTGGTTTTTTTCCAGGAAAAACTCCTTGAAAAATGATGAGCTTAAAAGTGATCAGCACGTCAATCTCGTTTACACCGATCCCGATAAAAAACGCTATGTGTCTGTTTGTGGATGGGCCTCCATTTCAGAAGATAAAAAAAAGATGAAAGAACTATGGATGAACGAACTTAAGTCCTGGTTTCCAGAAGGATTAAATGACCCGGAAATCTCTCTCATTAGTGTGAGACCCGAGAGTGCTGAAATTTGGGATGCCCCCCCTGGAAAGTTAATCCAACTTCTTCGCTTTGTGAAATCAACCGTCACTGGAAAACCTATTCATCAAAAAAATGAGAGTGAACACATACAACTGGGCCACTAAGGATTATCTATGAATTTTCTCAGGGAAATAATTGTTAAGTTTAGAGACCTTATCAAGCCGAACGAAGAGGGCCCCCATCATCCTGAGGCCGCGCGAGACGATCAGCAACATGTCATGAGCGATGATGAGAAGCTGGACGAGGCGATTGAGGAAAGTTTCCCGGCAAGCGATCCCCCGGGTCATCTTTCTAAAACTTATGAGGATAAGAATCTTCACTAGTTGAAAGAACCCATTCTGATGGGCCTTTATTTTTAGAATATTTTCCAGCTCTTCCCTCTTGACGACCTGTGTGAATTGGCCTGAAATAGCCGCGCTTATCAATATGAAAGCGAGCTCCGGCCTGTTAGCCGGTAATCCAAAGAGTCAAGCATGGCCACTAAAGGACCTATTACCCAATTTATGAATCATCACTACCGTCACTTCAATGCAGCTGCAATGATGGACGCTGTCCATGGCTACGAAGCTCATTTGAACTCTGGTGGAAAGATGATGATCACTCTGGCCGGTGCTATGTCGACGGCAGAACTGGGAATATCCCTTGCGGAAATGATTCGTAACGATAAAGTTCACGCCATTTCTTGCACGGGAGCAAACCTGGAAGAAGATATCTATAATCTCGTTGCTCATGAGCATTACGAGCGTATCCCAAATTGGCGTGCCCTCACTAAAGAGGACGAGCAAAAACTTTATGACCGCCATCTTAATCGCGTGACTGATACTTGCATTCCGGAAGAAACGGCGATGAGAAAAATTTGGTCTGTTATGGCCGATGAGTGGCGTGAGGCCGAAGAAAAAGGGGAACGTTGTTTTCCTCATGAATTTTTCTATCGAGCGCTAAAAAAGGGTAAGTTCACAGCTCAGGCCCAAATTGATCCAAAAAATTCGTGGATGCTTGCAGCGGCGGAAAAAAATATTCCCATGGTTGTTCCTGGATGGGAAGATTCTACACTTGGAAATATGTACGCTTCTTTTTGCATGCGAGGAGAAGTCAAGAATGTACACACTGTTAAAACAGGAATTGAGTACATGACATTTCTGGCGGACTGGTACATGAAAACTGCCCAGGATAGTTCTATCGGCTTTTTTCAAATTGGTGGTGGTATCGCGGGTGACTTCCCTATTTGTGTTGTTCCCATGATCAGACAAGATCTTGAAAAAGATGATATCCGCCTCTGGGGATATTTCTGTCAGATCTCTGACTCGACAACTTCGTATGGTTCCTACTCCGGCGCAGTTCCAAACGAGAAAATCACTTGGGGTAAACTCTCTCAGGAGACTCCAAGTTTTATCGTTGAATCAGACGCAACGATTGTTGCTCCACTGATGTTTGCCCATATCCTTGGATGGTAATTAAAAAAGCTTGATGGGGACCACAAAGGATCTCCATCAAGCTTTTTATTCAAGCAAAGCGTTAACTTTTCTTAAAATCTGTTCATATCCGGCATAATCTAGTACCTTCGGAATATGACTAAATACTCAGAAGCCTTTATACAAGAAATGCCCAAGTCCGATCTTCATCTTCATTTGGATGGATCGCTTCGAATCCCCACGCTTATCGACATGGCGAAGAAGAAAAATATTAAGATGCCCTCTTATACTGAGGAAGGTCTTAGGGAATTGGTCTTTAAACAACATTATGCCAACCTCGGTGAATATCTTCATGGCTTTCAGTACACATGTTCGGCCCTAAGAGATTTGGAAAATATTGAACAGGTTGCGTATGAGCTTGCAGTAGATAATCAAAAAGAGAATGTCGCTTATATAGAGGCGAGATTTGCCCCTCAATTAATGATGGATCCAGATGCTGGTCTTACCATGGAAGCGGTTCTAAGCGCGGCCCACAGAGGCTTTGAAGCTGCAAAAAAAGAATACAACAACTCCCCTGAGGTCAAATCAGGACAAAAACCTGAGTTTAATTACGGAATCATTAGTTGTGCTATGAGAAAGTTTGGGCCCAAAGGCTATTCTCCTTATTACACGAACTTTTACAAGATGATGGAGTTCTCAAAGGAGATGGAGGTCTTGAAAGAGGGCGCTCTTCAGATGGTCAAGGCCGTGGTCAAACTAAGGGATGAAAAAAATATTCCGATCGTGAGTATTGATCTTGCCGGTCAGGAAGATGGCTACCCGCCTGGAAAATTTAAGGAAGTTTATGCCTACGCTCATAAAAACTTCATGCATAAGACTGTCCATGCAGGGGAAGCTTATGGGGCAGAAAGTATCTTTCAGGCCATTACTGAGTGTTATGCAGACCGAATTGGACATGGTTACTATTTATTTGATGAGAATAAAATTACCGATCCGTCGATCACTAATAAGAAAAAATATATATCGGATCTCATTTCCTTTGTGGCCGATAAGCGGACAACTATTGAAGTTTGCCTGACAAGTAATCTTCAAACAAATCCTGAAATTAAATCGATTAAGGAACATCATTTTAAAGATATGCTGGCCAATCGCATGTCGGTCTCAATATGCACTGATAATCGATTGGTTTCTGATACCAATGTGACCAAGGAATTCCAACTTGCCGTAGACAACTTCGACGTTCCCGTTAAACATCTGAAGGATATTGTTGCCTATGGTTTCAAGAAAAGTTTTTACCACGGTAACTACATTGACAAACGAACGTGGGCAAAAAATGTCATGATGCACTTTGATCGCGTGGCGAAAAAGCATGGGTATTTGGATTAAGGTGACGTTTCGTTTTTTTCCTTATTTGACTCACTGAGTATTCTTGACAGAAATGCAGACTTCACCGAGAATCAGACCCCAACATCTTTTAAATATGGAGACGTGCCCGAGTGGCCCAAGGGAGCAGTTTGCAAAACTGTAAAGCCGGCGGTTCAAATCCGCCCGTCTCCTCCACATAAAAAAGCCCTGATTGAACGATCAGGGCTTTTTTTTTACTAAGTATTCAAATCTAAACACTTGAAGTTTCAATTAAGTAGCTCTCACGCCTACGCTCAACTCTGTCACGAACTGTCGCTTGCTTTCACCCATTAGCTAAATTTTGGCTTAGTTGTGGCTAACTTTTGTTAAATATTCGCCCTTTGGGCATTATTTGTTTGTCTTGATGGTACTTTGATCAGCTCATACGGG
>CAXNNO010000229.1:0-4504 GCA_964203555.1 Bacteriovoracales bacterium | reverse complement strand
GCAGTTTAGCCTTAAGTTTAAGAATTGCCTGGGTATGAAGTTGCGAAACTCTTGACTCAGTGACGTCCAGAACCTGGCCGATCTCTTTCAGGTTCAGGTCTTCGAAGTAATAAGAGAAAGAACAAGACGTTGCTTTTCAGGGAGCGTTTTAATTCCATCTTTAATAATTTCCTGTGCACGCTTATACCCAACGGCCGTTTGCGGGTTTGCACCTCTAGATGTTTCCATGAGAGAAACCATGAGCTTTTTATCACCCTTACTCATCGCCGTCGCATCATCAATATTCATCAGTGAAACTGATTTCGATTTATTGATCAGCTCATGAAACTCATCCATTGAGCACTGAAGATGTTCGCACATTTCTTCATCCGTCGCCGGACGACCAAAATCTTTTTCAAGTTGGGCATAGGCCTTTTCAACAACCTTAGCCTTTTCTCTTACAGAGCGAGGCACCCAGTCTTGTGACCGGAGTTCATCAAGAATAGCACCACGGATGCGAAACTCTGCGTAGGTCTTAAACTTATTATCACGGGTTGGATCAAATTTTTCGATCGCATCCATGAGCCCGATAACACCACAGGAAATCATGTCATCCAGTTCAATGTTTGGCGGAAGACGAGAAGAAATTTTTTGAGCGATGTATCTTACGAGAGGCGCGTACTCGAGGATGATTTCCTCTTTAACTTTTGGATCAACTGTCGAGCGGTAGTCTTTAAGATTTTTAAGTTTGGCCGTAAGTGATGACATTTGAGCTCTCCCTGCTTTTACCGTTTAATGAACGTCATGTTCATTGGCCAGCTGAATTGCACTCTTTCGATGAGCATTCAGTGGTTCACTTACTTTTTCGGTGAACCCATATAAAAGTTTAACGAAGTTTCTATGAAACTCATTTTTGCCCTCAGCTAGGAAAAAAGTATCAAATGCCTCCGCGGCTACATCGTACTTTTGAATACCTCCGAGGATCACGGAACGACCACCAAGGAAATTCTCGATTGTTTCACTCAGAGTAAGAACAACTTTCTGGTACTGTTTTTCATTCTGGTACATGTTCACGAGAAGGTGATTCTCTTTGATCCCAAATCGTTGTGATAAAAGTTTCACGAGAGAATATGAATCTGTAATAGATGATTTATCAGGAGTGACCACTATCCAGCGATGATTACAATAGGCATTAAGAGTAAGGGCCTCTCTGGATAAACCCGCTGGACAGTCCAAAAGGATGTAATCATAGGCGTGTTCGTGAGAGGCCATGATATCAATAATGATGTCATCAAAATGAAGTTTTGATTCGAAGACCCCGACGGAACCATTCGATGCCGGCAGCAGATGAAAGTCTCCTCGTTTAATAATGCAATCTTCAAAAGAAGCTTCACCACTTAGAACTTTTTCAAAATTATTATCCAAAGGGAGTCCGAGCTTAATTGCGGTGTTTGAAAGATTAGAATCACAGTCAATTAAGAGGGTACGAAATCCCGCTGAAGAGAGCTCCTGGGCAGTTTTAAGAGCAATGGAGGTTTTTCCAACTCCCCCCTTACCACCTGTGATAGAAATCTTTACACAGGGGATATCTCCGCCATGACGGACATCCGGGCCTTTAGAATGATCTGGTGTTGTGCTGAATGATTGTAGCCATTCACTAGTCTTGTGCATAAACCTCCTGTTTCTTGCACCAAGATCTCATTTGTTCCGATCTGACATCCTGTCTGATACAAAAGAACTAAGAGATAGGAAAATTAGAACTGAAAGAGACCTGACATGATTCTTTCAGCTGTGGCCCCCTCTATATCATCCGGAACGACTGGGCCTGTTCCAAAAAATTTAAGAGGAAGCTTATTATAGGCCTTGTGAACATTGAAAAGAGCTCCAAAGTTCATACATAGATCCACATGGGAGATGATAACACCATCGGCAACGTCTTTGTAACGGGCAATAATTTTTCTGTTATAAAGTTCAGAGTGGATTGCCGAAAGTGTGCATAGCACTTCGACATGTTGAAAACCTCTTTTAAGGGTTTCTACGATTTTTTTAGTTTCATCGGGATTTTTATTATTCAAACGAACATCGATCAGAACAGATTTCCCGGCCTCTGCGGCCTTGCGGCACAACCCAACCACCTCAGAAAAATTTTGAACTTTTTCCACCTTGATTCCGAACACCTGAGCAGCAAAGTCAGTTGATGTGTTATTTTGGGCATCCTGTGAAAATTGAATGAGTATGACATCCTTTTTGAGAACAGCGATTTTTGTTCCCATGGACGATTGCCCTGAAGCGGCTTCAGAGATGAGAAGGGTAATAACGGACTCACCATTATCAATTTTTGCAAAAAGAGGAATTGAAGTGTTTATCGAACTCGCCATTTCCTGAAGGGCGAATTCAAAAATCACATCCGGATTTTCAAGATCTTCTTTCGAGAGTTCATAATTTGCTTTTTTAATCAGCTCCAGAATATGAACTTCATCCACGTCAAGCGTCTTAAGAGTCGTCCTTAGCTGGAAAATCCCCTTGGCCTCGTTAAGATGCTTTTGGTTAAACTGATAATTCTGGCCCAACTCCATGAGCTTTTGCTCCAGAAGCTCCATCCTATGTTGAGTCGTGCGGAGTTCCTGCCTGAGTTCATTATAGGCCTCACGGGCAACGACTCCGGACTGAGAGGCGCCCATCGGTTGCTCACGAGGAGAACTTCGGGTGACGTCCGCGGAATCCTCGCCCCCTTTTCTATGGAGGAGTTTTTCTTTTTGAGCGGCCTGAGTGTTAAATCCCGGAGGTGGCTCTGCATATTTTCCGTGATTAGGTTTAGGTGCCCTTACCGGAGTTTCATCGGCCGAATCAATATCAAAACCTGAATCACCGTCTGTTAAAAAATCATCCAGACTGTTTTTTATCATTGAGGAAGTTTTATTCGTGATTTCAGAAAGTCCGGCCGACCCCTTTGCAAGGGTGTTGACGACTTTATTGAGACCAATTGAGCCGTAACCCTGAGAGTTTTCTTGATTGTTATATTTTGAAATTGTTTCTTTGATGACAGAAGCCGGTTTTTGATAGAAAGCTTCTTTTTGATCATTGTTCAAGACTTTATCCACCTTTGCTTTTTTCTCAAAGCTCTTCTCTGAGATAGCTGCTGTGATCTCTATTCGCTTCTTTTTGAAGGCACCCTTAAGTCCATTATTCGTGATAGTTTTAAGAATGATCGCATCGGGACCCAGTTCGACTTTGACCGCTTTAAGAGCTTCTTCTAATGTGTCAGCTTCGAACTTTTTAACGAACATTTACCTATAACCTCACGGTGCCGAGAGATCTGATGTTTACTTCTGGACTTAATTCATTATGACTTACCACTATCATGTTGGGAATGAATTTCTCAGTCAACTTCTTGAAATGACGGCGGATGACTGGAGAGCAAAGAATCACCATTTTTTCACCCTGGGAAGTCGCCTCTTCAATTTTTTCATTTATAGAGGCAAGAATTGTCTGAGTCACTTTTGGATCCAGATTCAGCTGCACTCCCTGATCACTATGGATAATGGACCTTGCCACTGTTTCTTCCAACCCACGATCAAGTGTGAATAACGGAACATCCCCTTGGGATCCTTTAATTTTTTCAGTAATAGTTCTGTAGAGGGCCTGCCTGACGTATTCAGTAAGGGCATCTGGATCTTTGGAACTTGTTCCAAACTCCGCCAATGTTTCAAGAATTGTACGAAGGTCTCTGATCGAAACACCTTCACGCAGTAGACTTTGAAGAACTTTCAGAACGGAGCCCAGTGGCATGATGTCTGGAACAAGATCGGACACAATTTTAGGATTATCTTCTTTAAAGTTTTCAAGAATTCTGACCAGCTCCTGTCGGCCGAATAGTTCTGAAAGGTTCGTTTTTAGTACTTCCGTTAAATGAGTTGCGACGATAGTCGACAAATCCACGACAGTATAGCCATTGTATTGAGCTTCGTCTTTTCGGTCATCGGTTATCCAGATGGCCGGTAATCCGAAAACAGGTTCCTTCGTTTCGACACCATCCATCTGCTCAATCACCGTTCCTGGATCCATTGCCATCATGTGATCGGCCATAAGTTCACCTTTAGCGATCTCAATCCCTTTTAGTTTGATTGAATAGCCACCCGGTTTTAGTTCAAGATTGTCTTTAATGCGAACTGACGGAACAATGATCCCCCAGTCCGTTGCAAATTGCTTTCGGATATGAGAAATCCTCTCTAGAAGATCCCCGTTTTGTTCAGCATCAACAATACTTACAATTCCATAACCAACTTCCAATTGAACAAGCTCCACAGGAAGAAGTGATTCAAGTGTTTCAGTTTTAGATTTAGTCTCGAGGCTTGATGCCGTGGCAATGGCAGCGACCTTCGCCAGATCTTTATTTTTTTCAATTCGAAAACCCGCAAATGCAATTACTCCCCCAATACCCAGAAAAGGGAATGCAGGGAAACCCGGGATCAGACCAACAACGGCAAGTGCACCGGCCGTTAAGTAAAAAGCTTTAGGATGTGCG
>CAXNNO010000228.1:0-4571 GCA_964203555.1 Bacteriovoracales bacterium | reverse complement strand
TATACTTCTAGGCCGCCGTACCCGGGACGCCAGCCTGAAGGATCATTGGTTTTAATGATCACTCTTCCTGAATCCTCAGAATGAAATTGATTGAGCTTGACCAATATCTCGCATCCATATTTTGAAAATGGTGCATGAGAGAAATTTGGCGGGTTGCGAATGTAAGTTCCTGAAGGATAATCACCATATTCATCACTGAAAATACCATCCAGAACAAATATTTCTTCACCCCGGGGATGCGGATGACTTTTAAAATGAGCTCCAGGTAAATATCGAACAATTGAAGTCGCATGTCCGGTTTCGGCGTCTTCTCGCTCGAGCTTTTTTCTTTTGACTAATTCATGAGGTGAATCTTCCCATGACATTTCAGAAGTTTTTATGACCAGACGCTGAGAGAAATCCATGTTGAGTGCATCACTTTTTATCATAAGGCCTTGTGAGTTGAGTCTAATTTAAGTTAATTTTTTTTTGGAAAACATGTTTTTTAGAAGACACTTCTCTTTCTATTTCACTCACAATTTCTTGAGGCCCGAAGATGATTCCATCAAGAATGAGTCTGCGATAGACGGATTCAATATCCCCAGGAGTAAGGTGATCAATTTTTTTTAGTTGATCCTCCGCAGACAAGGACGATGAGGTGTTCATCATTTGGTGAAACTTATTTTTTACATATGGCCATCTCACTTCTTTCTTCATGAATGAGAATTCCACTTTTAGTGTGAATCTTCTGTAAAATGCTGGATCAAGACTCTGGTAGAGATTAGTTGCTCCAATGCACACGCCTTTGAACTTTTCTAATCTAACCAGAAGTTCATTAACCTGGGTTTTCTCCCAGGAATGATCTGCACCCGCCCTTGATTGAAGAAGGCCTTCAATTTCATCTATAAAAACGATATAATCTTTTTTTTCTGCGTATGAAAAAATATTTTTCGTGTTTTTCTCCGTATCGCCAACAAATTTACTTAGAAAAGCACTCGCAGAGAGTAACATCACCGGCCGATTTAATTTCTTCGACAGAAATTGAATGAGATGAGTTTTTCCGGCCCCTGAGGGACCGGAGAAAAGAGCTGTCAAATTTTGAAAGCCAAAATCCAGGTTCCTAAGGCGGTAGAAGTTTTCAATTCTCTTCAAAAGTTGATTAGGATCCTGATCTAAATTCAAAATGGACAGATCGAATGAGTGAAGAGCAATATCTTTTGGGTGAAGGATATCGTAGTTATCTGAAGACTTCGAATTCTGTCGTTTGCGACTCGCTGTTTTCTTCTGCTTTTCTTTCTCCTCATTTGCATCGGGAAAAACTTCACCAAGTGCGTGCCAGAGAAGTCTTTTAGGAACTTCGCTTAGCTCGTTAATAAGATCGGCCTTGGTTCCAGAAACTTTTATCTGATAAGGGTATTCATCTTCAATGAGGTCTTTCAGAACCCCGATGACGGCAAGAATGACTTCCTTGGGATTTTCTTCAAGCCAGAAAAGCATTTCATCGCGAGTTGAGCGGTAGGTAATAATGTCTGACATAAGCACCTCTTCCTCACAATTTCATTGACTTATATACTTCCTTTGAATACTTTAATCCAATTGTCGTTATTATTCAATGAATAAATTTAATCATTGAATTTACTTACTCTGGTATGATTAAAAACATGTATTTACCAACATCAGATGATTGGAAATTTTGGAAACAACTCATGGGCCAATATAGTGGCCTCGTTCCTGATACACCCATCCTGAACACGTTGGCGATTTTAATAGCACTAAGGGAATGGTCCGGTGAGTTTCGTGCACCAACAAGATCTGAACTCCATAGGTTTCTTTTTGAGTCTGGTCTTGAGGGTTTCAGTCCCTGGCATCAGGTTCTTCCGGATGAAATGATTACCGAAAGTGGGGGCAATAAAAGAAAAAAAGGAATGACCAATAGTAGCTCTCATACAACAGAGCATCTTCTGCTAAAAAAACTGGAAGACATTGGTCTTATAAAATCTGAAACTTTCAAGGCCTTTCGAGACACGAACAATCGCAAACATACATCGTCATTACATCCCAGGATTCAAGAACGGATGGATGATCAATCACTAACTGGAAAAGAGCTTTTATATTCATTAACTCCTGTCGGAAGTTTATATCTTGAGTTAGTTATCCAGAAACCATGGCTTTATCACGGCCTCAATCGGAATGCAGCGAAACGAGGATTTGTAACAATTTCTATTTTATCGTGGAGCTATCTGAAAGATGATAGAAGAACAGAGGGCTATCTCAAGAATCTCCCCGAAAATAAAACCATAATCAAAAACATCGGATTCAAAAACTATCCGGCAATGCTGACAACAACTACGAGAATAATCAGTGAATATCATTGTCTCAAAGAACTGTTATCGGAATTTAAAGATCAAAAATCAAGCTTCGAAGTTAAGAAAAAAAGTTTTGAGTCAATTTTAAATACTTACCATACGTCCCAAATTATTAATGATGAATTTATCACAATCACTGAAGCTTATCTCTCCCAGGTCATAAGGGAAGCCGAAAAAAAATATCTCACGATAAAAGATTTGGAAAGCAATGCCCCATGATTGGTTTCTCGTAAAAATGATTCTGTTCATTTGCGGAGGATCTCGTTACCGATAATTTTTAGTACTACCATCCATGCGTTGTGATTTACATTTAAACCGGAAGTCTTTATGTGGAGTGTTTTTAAGTTTCCCTTGTTCAAACACACGGCGGCGCCATCTTTTAAACACATTATTTTCCAGGGAATAGCGCATAAAGTGAACAAGTTCTGAGGGGGTAAGACCAAACTGAAGCTTTATCGCCTCGTAGCTCGTTCTATCCTCCCAGCCCATTCTTATGATCCGGTCTTTATCTTCGAGGTTATAGGTTTCAAATTTTTCTTTAAGTGCTCTTGATATGCTCATCTCTGGATAATAGAACAGAATGTCACCCCAGTGAATATACAAAACCTAGACACCGCTTCGGGCCTTTCTTTGTAATCGAAAGATTTATGTTAAAGTGGTTTGTGGAAAAAAATGACTATAGAAACGATACCAAAATGTGCACGAGTTGTGGGCGCACGATTGAGTATCGTAAAAAGTGGGAAAAAAACTGGCCCGAGGTAAAGTATTGCAGTGACGAGTGTCGAAGAAATAAAAACAAATTCGATTATCGAGAAGCGATTTTGGATCTTTTACGCCAGAGGGGTCCTCTTAAAACGATTTGTCCAAGCGAGCTTCTTCCCCCGGAACTCAAACAGGATAAGATCATGATGGAGCACGTGCGCCGGAGTGCCAGGCTTCTTGCCTCTGAGAATCAAATAGAAATCACCCAGTCGGGTAA
Organism: Bacteriovoracales bacterium; assembly: GCA_964203555.1. Lineage (GTDB taxonomy): Bacteria > Bdellovibrionota > Bacteriovoracia > Bacteriovoracales > Bacteriovoracaceae > Peredibacter. The sequence goes on along the minus strand of CAXNNO010000228.1, from coordinate 1,247 downwards.
GGCCGTGGATCCTGCCTCCTTCAAGGGTCCGATTCGTTTGAAGCTCAAATGAAGGCGATCTACTGGCTTCGCACAGATCTGAGAATCCTCGATAATGCGGCCCTTTGTGAGTGTTTGAAAAAAAACCAGGAAACTATTTTTATTTTTGCCCAAACTAAAAGTTTGAATCGGGCCGGTGAGATTCGTCAAAAATTTGTTGATGAATGTTTTTTTTCGTTTAAATCGGATCTGGAAGAGAGGGGATTCACCGTTTTGAAGACTGATCTTTTGTTTCCTGAATTTATCGCCACGCTCTTCAGCTCTCACTCCTTTGATTCACTCTATTTCACCCGGGAGTATGCCTGGGAGGAGCGTCAGGAAGAGATTCTTGTGGAACATTTTTGCCGGGAACATGATATCGCTCTTCACCCTTTTGATCAGGGCACTTTGATTGCACAAAAAGATCTGCCCTTTTCTCTTCAAGAAATGCCCTTTGTCTTTACCGACTTTAGAAAAAAAATTGAAGTCCAACTCAAAATAAAACCCCCGGTTCCTGCCCCCTTTTCATCAAGGGAGAATAAAGGATTAGCGAGACTTCATCACTACCTGTGGAAAACCCATGCTATTGAAAACTACAAAGAGACTCGAAACGGCATGATCAGGTTTGATGATTCGTCAAAACTTTCCCCCTGGCTCAACATTGGCCATCTCTCGCCACGAACTGTTTACGATGAACTGAAGAATTACGAAGCCGAGGTGTGTAAAAATGAATCCACTTACTGGCTTTTCTTTGAACTCCTGTGGCGGGACTATTTTAAGTTTTTCTCTTTAAAATTCGGACGACAAATTTTTCTCACCTCAGGGTTAACTGCCGGGGTATCGGCCAATCAGAAGAATTTAGAAATATTTCGCTCCTGGTGCGAGGGGAAAACGGCGGATGCTTTTATCAATGCCAATATGAATGAACTCAATCTGACGGGCCGGATGTCCAATCGTGGCAGGCAAAATGTCGCGAGCTATCTCATTCATGATTTGGGACTCAACTGGACATGGGGAGCGGCGTATTTTGAAGAAAAACTCTACGATTATGATCCTGATCTTAACTGGGGAAACTGGCTCTACCTCTCCGGCCGGGGGTCTGATCCTCGCGCCCGAAAATTTAATACCATCAAACAGGCCGAGACTTATGATCCACAAGGTGAGTACAGGAAACTTTGGAGACCTTCTCATTGAAAACAAACTTGCTTCCGTACCTTTTCCGTTGCATA
>CAXNNO010000227.1:0-4612 GCA_964203555.1 Bacteriovoracales bacterium | reverse complement strand
GGTTGCACCATTTTTTGCTGCCAAAAGTGCTTGATTGGCCGAGAAAACCAAAGTGATGTTGGTTTTAATCTTGTTGGATGAAAAATATTTACAGGCAATCATTCCATCTTTGGTCATTGGGAGCTTAATAACGACATTCTTGTGAATCTTAGCGAGCTCGCTTCCTTCCCTGATCATACCTGGAGCATCGATTGCAATAACCTCTGCCGAGATCGGGCCATCAACAATTTCTGCAATCTCAGTAATGAGATCCTTCTGACTTTTTCCGGTTTTGGCCACAAGGCTTGGATTGGTTGTCACTCCGTCCACAAAGCCCCATGAGTACGCAGTTTTGATTTCATTAATATCACCGGTGTCGATGAAAAATTCCATAAAGTCTCCTAAAGTAGTCGGTTTGAAACGAAGTTTTGAAATTCTCTAAATTATGAATGATAATAAAAAGCATGAAAACGTTTGGCCACTTTTGCCTTTGCTTTTTTTTATATATAAACACATCAGGTGCCGTGATCCTGGTTCCAAATCTGCCATCAGAGGGAGTCGTCGCACCTGATAATCACGCAGCGATAGACCCTAACGTCGATTATGAGAGATTTTCCGGAAGAGTTTCTGATAAAGACGATTCATCACGCATTTTTAAGATCAAAGTTGAAAATAACAATACAAAGTTTTTTCGCGCCGGGGATCTGGTTCTTTTTAAAGTGAATTTGAAGGATAAGGGTGATTATTGTAAGTCGTTTGTCAGAAGTGTTGAGGATTTTCATTTTACTGTCTATGTCGAGGCCCTTGGTCCTTGTTACTCAGAAACGGATTATTTTAAACGGGGTACGGTTTTGAATTTTTACTCAAAAACCCTTGGACTAAGGGTTTTTGAGGCAAGTAAGTACCGTGAACAGCTGATCCTTAGAAAGGATGATTTTTTAAAGCAGTTAAATAGCATTAATCATTTTTTATGGACATTTGATCAGCAGAAAGTCAAAACGGCGGCAGAATACGACGAGGAAATCAATCGCTTGCAGCGTGAAAAGCGCAAGTCCCTGGATGATATGATTTCTTTGAAGCAGGAGAGGCTTGTCATTCAAAATGAGCTCATGCGTAAGCTGAATGAACTCGATGAGTCCATGCTCGTTTACAGGGTTGAGCGGCAGGAGCTTCTGACTGACCGTTGGGAAAATGATCACGATCAGGGGCTTCCATTTGGACAAAGACCACAAGAACTGAGACAAGATTAATACAGACTTATCAATTTTCGATTTTTGGTATAAATTGCCATGATGATGACTTTAATTAAAGAAAAACAGGCCGAGCTGACACAGCACCCTGTCTATAACACATTTAATAATTTAGAATCGATCAGGCATTTCATGAGTTATCATGTTTTTGCGGTCTGGGATTTCATGAGTCTTCTCAAATCCCTTCAGATTCAAATGACTTGTGTCTCTTTGCCTTGGAAACCATCTCCCTATCCGGCGGAAATGGTAAGGCTCATTAATCAAATCGTTCTAGGTGAGGAGAGTGACCTTGATCCAAATGGCGTTGCGGTTTCCCACTTTGAACTTTATCTAAAGGGCATGGAGGAGATTGGAGCAGACACATCTTTCATAAGACGCTTTCTTGAAACAAACGATTTTTCTCTTATTCCTGAAGGAGCAAGAGAATTTGTTGAGTCCAATCTTCATACAGCAAAAAGTGGACACGTTGTTGAAGTTGCTTCGAGCTTTTTCTTTGGGCGTGAGAAACTGATTCCAGAAATGTTTCAGGTCATTGTTGATACTCTTAAAAAAGAAAAAATCAACGCACCGACATTTATCTATTATCTAGAAAGGCACATTGAAGTGGATTCCGGAGAGCATGGGCCCCTGGCGCTTAAGGCCCTTTCATACCTGATTAATAAAGATGAACGACTTGAGGCCATGGCGATGGTTTCGGGGCTCAAATCCTTAGAGATGAGGTCATTTCTTTGGGATAAGGTACTGGAAACTCTCCCCGCGATAAAAAGAGTCAGGAACATTCAGGAGCAAGTTTCCTCCCATGGTGAAAAGTGACTTATTTTGATGAGTGCGGCCACTAAACCCTTTCTGCTTCGAAGTTAATACGCGGACTAAAATTCAGATGCCTTTGTTCCGACAAGTCTTCCATGAAGAACAGGCTCTTATTGATTGCGTTTCTGATCACATTTCCTCTTCAGATTGAGGAGAAAGTGGAGGCCTTCAGAGGTCTGGCCAGTTCTTGGACAATCATTCCTTCCCGAAGTTTTGCAGGCCTTCATTATATTTTTAAGGGTTTTGAAATTCATGAAGACCGAAGCCTCGTTAATGTCACGGGGCCAGTGATCGAGATCATTAACGGTGAAACCCTTGGCGCAAAAGTTTTCAAAGATGGATATTTCAATGAAATTGACCTTGAAGATTTTGAGGACCAGCAGGCCTTGGCCAATTCAGTCTTCGAGGCGACAACCGGATCCGGAACAAATGTCGCCACCGCTTTCCTTGTAGGGCAGAACGTTGTGTTAACCAATCGTCACGTCATAGGAATTAAAAAACCCTCTCGAAAATGGGATTGCGGAAAATTTAGCATAAAACTTAACCATAAAGATGAGAGTGTTTTTTGTAAAAAGGTTAGATTCTGTAGTTATCGCTATGATTACTGTGTTGTAGAAATGAATAAAATGGAAAGTGGTCAGTCATTGTCTTCAGAAATAAAACCTCTTCGCATGACAAAAAACGTTAGAACGAACAATGATTCTGGTCTTCTTCATATCGGAAATGCCGCTGGGCTAGGTCTCCAGGCCTCAACCGGCAGAGGAATCTCAATTCATGGTGGTGAGTTCTATCATTTCGCACCCACTTTGGGCGGCTCTTCAGGTGCGCCGATTTTTAACGATCGAGGATTCGTCGTAGGAATTAATTGGGGTCACACTGGTGGCAATTACATAGATGATAATGCGTTTAATAGAGGTGTTCTTAATCTAACCATCTACAATGAATTAAAAGCTTTTCGTCCCGATGTTCTTAAGGAAATAAAAAGTTTCAGGTCGTGGTTTTTAAGAGGTCTTAGTCACAGAAAAGTAAAGATCAGCGAGACATCAAAGTAAACCAAAAGACTAGAGTAATATCACTCCCTGTTGTAAGTAAATAACAGGTCCAGCAGCATCACCAGATCATGATGAGTCATTGTCGAGGTCCTCCATTACTAGGTAGCATTACAGATGAAAAAAACCAATTTGGATGGTTTTAAAAATTAAGGGAGGATATCTATGTCCGGACTCATTTCTTTGTCTATTGGGCTCCTGCTGAGTTTCTCAGCACTTGCTCAAGACATGTCGATCAAGGGCTTTAATGAGCGCTTTAAACTTGAAAAAAACGATCAAAATCAGGTCGTCTCCATCAAATTAAAAAAGGCCGTCACTCAATTCACGATTAAACCCTTCATCGAACAGATTAAAGCTGATCTGATCAAAGAGCAGCAAAGTTTTATGTCCCTGGATGCCTCCGGGAAGTCAGTTCAGATTGATTCACTTCTGAGTGATATGGGTGTTGGACTTTATCTTCAGGATGAAGTCTGGTCTTATGAGGCCCAGAAAGTTAAAGAGGCCCTTCTAAATATTCCTAAGATCAATATTGAAGAGGCCTTCGCTGGAGTTGATAAGAAAAATTTCTGGCTTGAGTTTCAAGGCAGACTTCAGGAGGCGATGCAGTTTATTGATCCCACTGTTCTGGCAAGCCTTGAAGATTCGCGTTTTTTTTATAAGAAAAATGTTACTTATAAAGTTGTCGAGTGGGCACTTAAAGAGGCCCAAAAGCGCTTCTCAGAGGTTCCGGTTCTTAATATCGCCTCTTTTGTCATCGTGCGCGTTCACGACATGATGCTGGAGCAGCGTTACTTCCATCACAATATGCTTCTTCATTATTTTGAAACAATCCCTGAAACGAAGTTAGGGATGACAAAAGAAGAAGTGGATAAGACTGTTTCCTCGATTTATGAATATAGAATTGAGGCCATAAACTTTTTGGAATCCAACAAGGCTTCTCGAGACTGGGTCAACTACGGAATGAATAATTTCTATATGACCGTTCGTTCAGGCAATGCTCGAGTCAGAGAATGGCAGACTCCTTTTACGAATATGGAATTTCAGGACATCAAAAAACTCAATTTTGCTTTCGTAGAAGTTCAGCACGAAGGTGTTCGAAAAATTTATCACCTCCACAACTCGGCCCATCAGTTCTCATCAAAACCATCTCTGGCCTTCGATTACTCAGATCCGAAGCGGGTGAAAAGAAACCGAACGCTTCTTAATCTTGGTGGCGTTGCGATTGGTTTTATACAACTACCGGGCTGGCTAAAAGGGAATGTGGATAATTTTATCAAATCATTCTATGTTCAACAGGTCAGAATGGAAGGTGCCCTTATTGGTCACTTTGAATCAACTGGAAATACCAAGATGATCGAAAGTATTTATTCACAGAGAGCTAATTTTTATATTGTTAGATAGTTTTTTTGGCCGCAGACCTGTTCGGTCTGCGGTCTTAAAATTGAAAGTAAAAGAATCAGGCGTTTTTAATCGATTTTTCAAATCCACAAATAACCAAAATTGATATTTGAATCAGGAAGAAAC
>CAXNNO010000226.1:0-4622 GCA_964203555.1 Bacteriovoracales bacterium | reverse complement strand
CATAATTAATTCTCCTGATCTTTTAAAATAATTTTATCAATTTTTGAGTTAAACAATTTTTCCGCTTCCTTCACAAAAGGATTGTTTAGAATTTTTTGTCGTTTGTCTTCCTCACGATTATTCCTCGCCTCATCATCCTCTTCAACTTTGGTTTTGAAGTTTTTATCTTTTTTCTCTTCATGAGTTAAAAGCTGAGTTTTAAAATTGATCTTCTCGATATCAGTTTCGAAGAAATCGGCCAAGTGTTTTTTTAATCTGGTACAAACTTCCTTCTCATCAACATACTCTTTAAACACTGCTGCATCGGCGGGAAAGGCGACCCTAATTGAAAGTGGTACTGATTCGGTATCAATTTCATGAAGAAGATTTCCGTGACCCAAATTAACTGCCGTTGCAGGGGCAGTGTGGTGAAGATGGGCCAGAAAATCATTCCAACTTTTTACTTTTTTGGGCGCGACCTGAACCTCTTCACTGGCCTCAGACAGTTCCCCCGGAGACTTTCCCGGCCGATCAACCTCGCTTAATTTTAAATCCTCGCCAGTCAGTATTGATCTTCTCAAAGAAATTTTCTGGAGGAGAATCAACACAACTTTCTCAGGATTCAAGGACGATAGCGCCCAGTTAAAATCCTTCACCAAGGTTTCATAAATCCAGAACAGCTCCGCAATGGTAATATCCTTCAGGGCATTTCGCTCTAAGACTTCTTCTTTATAGAGATTATCCTGATCGTCTATTGCGTTAATAATTCTATAAAATCCATCAAGAATTTGATCACATAATTTTTTCAGATCTATGTTTTCTATAATTAACTGTTTATAGATTCTTGAACAAGTTTTGGTTTCTCCCATTAAAAGAGAAGATAAAAGCTCTTTCATCGCCGATGTTCCGGCCAGCCCAAGTGCCTGCGTAAAAGACTCTTCAGTTACCTCGTTATTCCCCGATAAACCCAACACCTGATCAAAGATGGAGAGAGTGTCACGGACCGACCCTTTTCCTAGCTCTGCCAGTTTTGTAATGAGCTTGGGATTGGAAAAAATAATTCCTTCTGACTTAGAGATTTTTTTTACGTGGTCGGCTAGAATTTCAACGGATACATTTTTAAAATCATAACGCTGACAACGAGAAATCACAGTACCCAAAAGTTTTTGAGGATCAGTTGTCGCCAGTATGAAAATGGTGTGTTGAGGAGGCTCTTCCAGCGTTTTTAATAAAGCATTAAAGGCCGACACCGATAACATGTGCACTTCATCAATGACGTAGATTTTATATTTTCCACGAGTCGGAAGATATTGAACATTTTCAATAAGTGATCGCACATCATCGACACTGTTATTAGAGGCGCCGTCAATTTCGCAATAATCCATCGAGCTACCGGAGTCTATGTCTTTGCAGGCGACACACTCAAGGCATGGATTAAAATCTGGTTTTCGATTCTCGCAACGTATCGCCTTGGCAAATAATCGGGCAATGGATGTTTTCCCAACTCCCCGAGTACCAGTGAAAAGATATGCATGAGCAAGTTTATCTTGCTTAAGAGCATTTTGCAGGGTCCGCGTGACGTGTACCTGGCCCACAACTTCTTCAAATTGCTTCGGGCGCCACTTCCTGGCCAGCACTTGATAGGCCATAACACTCCAAAAATTAACGGTTTGAGAGTCGCAAAATAGGGGACACTGACTACAAAGTCATGGCGCAGATGCTAGGGAAATGAAGGAAAATTTGGATGTAAGAAGTTATAAGATTCAACAAAATTTGTTAGCAGCAGCCTGGCGCCAAACACAACACTCCAAACCGCTACCGTTGCTCCATTCCTGGCCTGGCGGGGTTAACGGCGAAATGCTCATCTGAGTCAGACTGCCGAGAGTGATATTAGATGTGATAAAAGGAGTTGTAAAGAGATGTGGTTAAGACCAAATGAACCCATGCCCGATTTTTTTTCATGGGATGGTTCAGCATTATTTATTCCTCTGAAGCTATTTTTTTAGAAATTTTGAGCTGCTCGACAAGATAATTTTCAATCAAGCCTCCTTTCTGCGAAGGCTTGAGTTTATCCAACAACAATTGGTATCTCTCGATCCACGCTTGTGCATTCACTTTTAATTCTGAATTCTCAGGTTTCAGATATTTTTTGGCATATTTTCTTGGTGTAGCAAGTAGCCTGAGAGGCGTAGAGAGACGTGGTGCAGTCATGACCTCAAGTTCTTCATTATTAAAATAATCTCCGGAGGGATAGGCCTTGTAAACATTCATAAGGGAGCCCACTTGAACTTCATGAAATCCCTTACGTGGAAGAATCTTTGAGAGGAGCTTGTTACTTGGCGCCTTGGCCAGAACAGCCTTGTCGGCATACATCATAAAAGCATTCGCAGGTAAGGCTAGATTTAGAAGCATCTTAAGATATTTCTGATCAACCTGGACTGACTTATTAAGTCCCATGGCGTGAGAGGAATTAAGAGAAAGATGAACACAGTTGTTACTTAATTTTGACCATTCATATTTTCTATCTGGGCGGTATTGATTGTTTGATTCATTTAAAAATTTCGCCACCTCGATTAACGCCTTCTTCGGAGTAGGAATCCTCACGCAATGAAGCTCTCTTGCCCAGTTCACGGCATGATCAGTTCCCACGGTATCGAGGGCCATGGCCTCAAGATATTTTTTGTTACCAAAAGCGAGTTGTGTAAGTTTATCTGATTTGGAAATAACCCCATTAAACACTTTGAGTTCGACCATTTTTTTAAGATGCACTTCAATGTCTTCATGGGAGATCGGTCTTCTTTCGGTATTACCAAACATCATGCGCTCCCTTCCTGGAACAGCGACCCATATAACGTTCGTAAAATTTTTGTCTAAGGAAATTCCGACACCGTCGTGATGATATTTTCTACTTTGAGTACGCGAAACCTGGTCACAGGGAACGACCTGAGGATAATCGGAGCTGTAGTCTTTGCACAAACCATGAATATAGGTAAAGCCATGTCCGGGAGTGCCCCCGATTTCACCATTCTGAAGCTTCCATTGAGTCCCGGCACAATATTCAAAATAAACCGGAAAGTGGTCCTCATAAGAGGCCATGGAGATGATCGGTAAGCTAAATAAGATGAGAAAGATGATATTTTTCATGCCCTATATTAAGGGCAAATGCTGATTGAGAGGGTGGTTAATGGATTAATTACATGCTGTCTAGATTCTGGACGATTTTCGTCTCCATGAGGCCTAGCTGTTGGATTTGTAAAAAAATCAGCAAAAAAAATAAACTCCAAAAAGAAATAAAAATAAGGATCAATTGATCGACATAAAAAATGGCGGAGATGGAGAGATTCGAACTCTCGAATGGCTTTCACCATTACACGCTTTCCAAGCGTGCTCATTCGAACGCTCTAACACATCTCCGTCACATCTCCGTGAAGCGAATTTTGCTTAAATTAATCAGTCGAGTGGTCTTTGTCTTCATTCCATTCTTTGTTTTTCTTGGTTGTTCTTGGATGGTCGTTTCGCAAAAATTTCGCAAATTTTAAAGTCGTCCTTCCACTCGGAGACATTCCTCTTTTACTCTTTGGGTCTTATCATGTACTTCAAGGTAAGACCCACGTTTCAAGTTATCTACAAAGACTATAAGACATTTTTTTCCAGGATCTTTTGTAGAATCATAAATGAACCCCTCATAGCCAAGTTTTCTCATGATCGTAGAAACTTGTTGAGAGTAAGAGGTAATTTTGTACATATTCAACAATTCCCACAAACCATAAAGAAGGGATGTGGATATCTTGAACGACGATATAACTTGTTTATCTGTTAAATTCAAAACACCAGTGAGCTTAAATTCAATGGCCCAAAAGCTATGAGTCACAAAGTTTTGATCTAATTGAACTTCAAGATTCGAGGTCCTACTACTCTCCGCAAGATAAATAGAATCTTGCCCCTGTTCATTAAAGCGTGAAGAACTCTGCCTTGATCCCTCTACGGATAAGGGTTCAGCATCATAAATTCGATTGATGGCCCTCCACCACTTACCCTTAATAGTTTGAGGTGCAGGAGTTGCATTGGAATCAATTTTTTCGGCCTGAGCAGTAATGTAAGCTCTGAAGGCTTGGTCATTATCAATGAGAGTACTGATTTGCTTTGCAATTATCTTCTTATCATCTGGAACTGGAAGCTTTAGAAGTTGTTCTAGTTCCTTAGATAATTTATTTTTTGCCTTTGAGGTCATGCTCCCATAGCCTCACCGAAACGCTGCTTTCTCAGGTCCTGTTCAATGATGGGAACATTCTTCTTTGGATTGATTTGCATGAACTCCACCGGAGTCAGCCCAAGAAGACGATCCTTTGGTTCATTCAACCAGCGTCTCGCCTTGTTTTCATCGTGTGATAGTTCCCAAAGATGATGAACGATCTTCACCACGGAAGTTGCTCTCATTCTTGTCTCTGCACTGACTTTTTTATTTTTAAGTGTAGATGGTGAGACACCAATGAGCTTGGCCAATAAATTTAATTGAAGACCCAAAAACTCTCTCACCTTAGAAAAATCGAGTTCATGGTCATTATAAATAGGGGCTTCAATTGTCTGTAGCATATGTCTCCTTCTAGGCTTTAAATTAGCTCCAGATTGTCCTTATTTTACCA
>CAXNNO010000225.1:0-4644 GCA_964203555.1 Bacteriovoracales bacterium | reverse complement strand
AGAGATACTTTATAGTGGATTAAATAACTTGTGTTTTAAAGGATCGGTTTTTGAAAATTTTACAGGGAATGAGTGAAGAAAGTTGGACCTTCACATCCTATGCAGAACTTCGAGGCGTGGCGAGACGGTTAAAAGATCCGCGCCAAGTGATACTTTTACTCCACGGGCTCGGGGAAAGAGGGAAGAGAATTTTTCGAAAGCTTCTTCCTTATCTTCCCCAAGATGCACTCGTCCTTGCTCCTAATGCTCCATTTCCGATTCCCAGAGATAAGGAAGGTCAGATGGATTTCGGCCACACGTGGTATTTCTACGATAAATTTCAGGGAAAATATTTTATCAATCAGGATTTAGCAAAATATTGGCTTCGGGATCTGGTCCATATCGAAAACCCCCTGGCCCTTCCTTTGACTATTATTGGCTTTTCTCAAGGGGGATACCTCGCCCCACTCGTGGGTCTTGAGATCAAAGAAACCAAAAGAGTTGTTGGTCTATCATGTGAGTTCAGATCAAGCCTCATTCCAGAAGGCCTGCCATTTAGCTTGGCCGCTTTTCATGGAGACAAGGATGAAATTATAAGCGCAGAGATGGCACTGAACGAGATAGAAAAATTGAAGGAAAAAGAGATCCTGGTCGATTTCTATCTTGTAAATAATACTGGTCATGAAATTTCCTCTGACATGGCAAAGAAAGTTCAATCTATTTTGGAGTCGTATGGAAAATGAAGTTTATAAAGGAAATATTATTCGAATAACTGAACAGGAAATTGAAGGAATTGTTTGGGAAAGGGCCTATCTTCCAAATGGTGTCATCGTCTTCCCCATTACGAGCGGTGGAAAAATAGTACTTATTAAAGAAAAACGCCCTCACGAGAATCCTCCTGTTCGTATTAAACCTGTGTCCGGTATTCTCGAATTAGATAAGGGTGACCCCGAGGAGAATGCCCAAAGAGAGATGCAGGAAGAAATAGGCCTCAGGGCGGGTAAAATGGAATTACTCTGGACAATGAAGTCCACGGGCACGGTTAATAACGAGCAGTATTTTTTTATTGCGAGGAATCTCATTTCATCCAAGTTGCCTAACCCAGATGGAGAGGATGTCATCATGGAACTCATCGAGTTTTCCCCACAGGAATTACTGCAGGTACTCATGAAAGACGAAATTAAGTGGTCCATGTCGACTTTGGGCATCTTTCGCCTGCTAAAAGCATTAGGCACAATCGCTAACTAGTCGAATTCGTGTTTAGGCACTCAAACCAAGTATTATTCAATAAAACAATTGTTGTATAAGCCGAACATATGTATACTGTTACACATAAGGAATACACATATGTACGTTTGCATCTGTAGAGGCATCACCGAAAAACAACTCCAGGAAGCCGTGACTACCAGGAGTTCTAATAATACGCGAGAAATCCTCAAGTCCCTGGGCATTGGGTCCGATTGTGGCACTTGCGTTGAAGATGCTGTCAAAACTTTAATCGAGCAAAGTGCTAGGTCCCCCTTCGAAATGAAGGACGCTTCAAACAATTCTTAGGTCTGTTGAACTTTTTTGATTCTTCACTCCCCTTCTCTTACAATTGAATCAATATCAATTCTCTTTTCAGGAGTTTTATGAAAGGTTCGCAAACGATAATAGATGCTCTCAATTCTGTTCTCACCAAAGAATTAACTGCAATCAACCAATATTTTCTTCACTCACGAATGCTTCAGAACTGGGGTCTCGAAAAAATTGGAAAGTTAGAGTACGAGGCTTCCATTGATGAAATGAAACACGCAGATATGGTCATTAAGAGAATCCTCTTTTTAGAGGGGCTTCCCAATTTGCAAAAGCTGGACAAACTCAAAGTTGGTCAAAATATATCTGAAGTGATTGAGGCCGATCTGGAAGTGGAGTACTCAGCAGTTCCTCACTTGAAAAAATGTATTCAAGAGGCCGAAGCAGAACATGATTATGCGACCCGGGATTTATTTTTAACCATCCTTAAATCTGAGGAGCATCACATCGACTGGCTGGAAACTCAAAGAGATCTTCTGAAGGCCGTTGGTACTCAGAATTATATGCAGTCTCAGATGGATCCTGAAAAAGGCGCTGAATAGGCAAGTACATCTCATTGCTTATCACGAATTTATCATGACTCATAATCGCTTAGCTTATTCTCTTTTTTTAGTTCTCGTGAGCATCTGGTGGGCCTGGACCGTCCTCGTTGACGTGTTCATTATACGGACTGTTTTCCAGACAATTGAAAACTTTTTTCTGGCAGGAGATCTGGGCCTTGCGGTGTTTTCCAAACTCAATAATCTGGAAGTTGTTGTCTCAACCTTACTCATCGTCGTTCTTTTTTATCAAACGAGAAAAAACAGAAAATCAATTTTTCTTCTCATTTTATCAGTCATGACATGGTTCATTGCGATGACTTATTTCAGTTACCTAACTCCCAAATTAGCTTACCTAACTGAACTCTGGAAAAAGTCTGACCTTGGTGGAGTGACGATCATATCTGGAATTGCCGATGTTCAGCAGGAGCACCAGTTCTACCACAATATCTACATTGGACTCGACTCGATCAAGCTTATCCTTCTCTCAATTTTACTGGGCCTTGGAATCGTGAAGCAGGATAAATGGTCTTGAATAAACTCTCCCCCATTCCAGAAGGCTCTCTGTTTTTCGCCCCGATGGAGGGCATTACTGATGAGGCCTTCAGGAAAACAATTTTAAAACTTTACCCGGAATGGGACTACCTTGCGACGGACTTTTTACGTGTTCCTTCAGCTGGAAAATACCCCCCGAAGCACCTCGTCAGACATTTTGGGAAAGAACTTTTTGACATTCCCTGGGTCCAGAACAAAACGATGTTCCAGATATTAACCTCGCATACCGCCTTCACCACAGAAATGGTTAAGCAAATTGGGGAACTTCAAATTCCGTGGCTCGACATGAACATAGGGTGTCCGTCGAATACAGTATGTAAAAGTCGAGGAGGATCTTTTCTACTCACAGACCTCGTGAGGTTACGAAGCCTTGTGAAATCGATCAGGGAAAACTACAGCGGCCGCTTCACCTGTAAGATAAGAATTGGATACAACGACACTCATGGTTTTGAAGATTCGATTCGTATGCTCAATGATGAAGGGGTTGAACTCATCACCGTTCACGCAAGAACACGGGACGATATGTATAAGCTTCCTGCCCGGTGGAAATTCATTGAAAGGGCGGTCCGACTTTCGAGAGTCCCAATCGTGGGAAATGGTGATATCTGGGCAGCAACGGATATAGACAGAATGCTTAAGGAGACTGGATGTCATTCAGTCATGATTGCAAGAGGTGCCCTTAAGGCCCCATGGATGGCGCAGGACTATAAAAATGGATTTCTCATAACAAAGGAAAAAGAGACTCTCGGTAAGATAAAAACTTTTATCTATGAGTATCGCTCGATGCTTGAAGCAGAAAATGTTTCCGAAAGAGGTCTTCTGAAGCAAAGTAAATCAGTGACAAGATTTATGCTTGAGGGACTTTCTGACTCGGGCGGGCTTCGGCGACAACTTGTTCTCTCTCAAACAGTCCCGGATTTTTATTCGGTCATCGACAGTCTTTAAAAATTTCTCATTGAATACTCTACCCGCTCTTTTGCAAGAAGATTTTTCGGTGCTTCCAGTCTGACCTTTTCAAGACGGGGAACTAAACCAGCAAGGTTTGCAATTTGAATCCCTAATCCAGGGCGGGTATTAAGCTCCAGAAGAATGGGCCCCTGATCAGGGGTCAAAACAATATCTGCGCCTAAATATCCAAGATCAACCATGTCATAACACCTGGCCGCCAATTCAAGAATTTCTGTCCAAAAGGGAAGTCTTAGTCCCGACAACTTATGACCAGTGTCTGGATGAGTGTCCACGACCTGATTTCTTATCACAGCATTATTAGTCCAGCCGTTCGAGAGATTAAGCCCCGCTCCAATCGCTCCCTGGTGGAGATTTGCCCTTCCGTCAGAAGATTTAGTCGGTAATCGCACCATGCTCATGACGGGAAATCCGTCAAAAACAATGACTCTTACATCCGGTATACCTCCGAAAGAATATTCATCAAAAATGGGATGCTTATCGATTTTTGCCTGAATGATGGCCGTATCACTTTGTCCGGACAAGGAGTAAAGCCCGGATAAAATGCCGGAGATGTGATGCTTTACCTCTTCGACGTCCATTAACTTGTCATTTGACCTGCGACAGAAAACTCTTATTTCGCCGTTTTTTTCTTCTTTAATGATTTCTTTGATAACAATAATACCATTTCCCTGGGAACCTTTCGCAGGTTTTATGACAAAGGATTCAAAGTTTAAAAGTTTCAAGTGAAGATTTTTAAGTGATCCATAGTTCTCAACGATGAGATAGTTTTCAGGAGTTGCAATACCCCAAGCTTCCGCTCTTTGTGCGGTTAAAACTTTATTATCAACCAAGGGATAATTAACTCGTTTGTTATGACGAAGTATATAACGCCCAACTCTGTTATTTATTCCAAGGATTCCCATTTCTTGAAGATCACGGAAGATCATGTAACTTTGACTCCATTTTTTTCTTTTGGCGAACGAGATCTCTGAACCGAATAAACTCAGAAAGACGATAGCCTTTGTATTTAACCACAAGAATCAAAATA
>CAXNNO010000224.1:0-4667 GCA_964203555.1 Bacteriovoracales bacterium | reverse complement strand
GCCCGGAATTGGAAAATCAACATTATTAATGGAAGTTTGTGGAAAACTTCTGGGTGAGTATGAAAATGAGAGAATTTTATACGTCAGTGGTGAGGAGTCAGAATCACAGGTTGCCCAACGATCGAAGAGGCTAGGGGTTCACAATAATGGTTTTTATATCTTCAATGAAACAAGCTGGGAAAAAATCCTAGAGCAGGTTAAAGTGTTGAGGCCAAAGTTTCTTGTACTAGATTCTATACAAACGACTCATTCCAATCAAATCGAATCTGCAGCAGGCACTCTAACTCAGATTCGTGAAGTTACGTATGAGCTCATGAATTATGCCAAGGCCTACAATTTGACCTGTTTTATTATTGGACACGTAACCAAAGAGGGGCAAATCGCTGGACCTAAAATTTTGGAACACATGGTGGATACGGTCATTTACTTTGAGGGTGACCAGCTTGGCCAGTATCGCATGTTAAGAGTGATGAAAAACCGCTTCGGAAATACTAACGAAGTCGGTATTTTTGAAATGCAGGAAAAGGGACTGGTTGAAATAAAAAATCCATCCCAATATTTTCTGGAGCAATCATTGCCGGGTTCATATGGGCGTTCACTGACTTGTATTCTGGAAGGTTCAAGATCACTGTTTGTTGAGATACAGGCCTTGGTAGTGGAGAACAAATTTGCCGTCGGTCGAAGAACCACGCAGGGTCTCGATACAAACAGAGTCGCTCTACTGGTTGCGGTAATCGATAAATATTTTGGGATACCACTATCTTATAATGATATTTACGTCAATGTCGTGGGAGGGATGAAGCTAACAACGAGAGAAAGCGATCTCTCCGTCATTGCTTCTCTTTTGAGCTCTTATTATCAGTCGGCCATACCGAATGACACACTCTTTTTAGGCGAAGTGGGATTAACTGGCGAGGTGAGATCTGTTCCCATGATGGAAATGCGGCTTAAAGAGGTGGCGCAAATGAATTATAAGCGGGTCATCACCTCCAGACGGGCCGCTGATGATTTGAAGGGTAAATTTAAAATTGAATTAACAGTAATTACCAAAGCGAGCGAATTGAAAGATTTGTTTTTTAAATAAAGTAAGAAATGCCTCCAAATTCATGACCGTTCTCTCTTTAAAGAAAAAGACGCCGAATTGATTCCTGCCAGAGTGTTTTTTTATTTTTATAGTAGTCATTTTTTTCGGGTGAAAATGCTTTTTCTAATTTCCAAAAAGAAGACATATCATTAATCGTGATTTCACCTTTTCCGACCAGGCAGCCGATCGCAACACCGTAGGCTGTGGTGTCGATAATTTCTGGGCGCAAAATGGTTTTTCCGGAGAAGTTTGCCTGAAGCTGCATGAGCAGATCGTTTGTAGAAGCGCCGCCATCAACCTTGATATCATTTAGGTCTGGAAAATCTTTTTTAAAGCTCATAATTGAATCATTGAGTGAGAGGGCAATACCTTCAAGACAGGCGCGAGCGATGTGTGAGTTTTGTGTGTCTCTTGTTAAACCAAGAATGGCGGCTTTTGCAAGAGAATTCCAGTGTGGAGTTCCAATACCGGTAAAAAAAGGAAGAAATAAGATGTGTTCCATTTGAGACAGATCAGTTACTTGTGAAGCAAGTTCAGAAATCTCAGAAGAAGATTTAATTATTTTTAAATTATCTCTTAACCATTGAACGGATGCGCCGGCAATATAGGCGGAACCCTCGAGAGCGTAAATTTTCTTACCACGAAAGGAATAGGCTACAGTTGAAAGAAGGCCAGTTGTTGAGTGAATGATTTGTTCACCAGTGTTAAGTAGTAAAAAGGCTCCCGTTCCATATGTGGACTTAATATCTCCCACACGGACGCACGCCTGACCAAAAAGAGCTGCCTGCTGATCGCCTAAAATAGAAAGAACAGGAATACCGTCTGGAAGAAAGCCTACATTTCTTGTTTCTCCAAAATGACTGAAAGATTCCCGGATCTCCGGCAGAAATTGTTGATCAATGCCAAAAAAGTCGCAAAGACCACTGTCCCATTGAAACGTTTCCAAATTCATGAGCATTGTTCTTGATGCGTTCGATGGCTCAGTTACAAAACTCTCTCCATCACTCAGGCGGTACACGAGAAAACTATCAATCGTAGACAGATAGAGATTTTTTTTGTCCGCAGCTGTCCTGACTTCGGCTGAGTTATCCAAAAGCCAGCGCATCTTAGTCGCCGAAAAATAAGGATCAAGTGGTAGTCCTGTTTTTCGGTGGCATTCTTCATCATAGATTTGACGTTTTTGTTCGCAATAATCAAATGTCCTTCGGTCCTGCCAGACAATAGCATGATGGAGTGGTTTTCCGGACTTATCAAAGGCGCAGGTGGTTTCACGCTGGTTCGTAATTCCTATCGCGATAATTTTTTTGGGATCAAAGTGATTTCTCTTGAAAAGAGCTTGCACTGATAGTTCAACGGATTTCCAAATATCGTTCAGATCATGTTCCACCCAGCTAGGTCTTGGGAAAATTTGACGATAATCACATTTTTCTTTATCAAGTATTTTTAAAGTGCTGGCATCAATCAGCAAAGAAGTCGTGCCAGTTGTTCCTTGATCAATTGCCAGAAGTAAATTCATGAATTCATCCTTGATTGCAAATTTTATTTTGGCAGATTAAGGGTCTTGCCACCCGGTTTGTCATTTACAATTAAATTAACCGAGTATTCCCAGTAACGTGCGATATTCCGATTCATCACATAAATAAAAAAATAGGAGAGGCTTGTTATCGCTGCAAGCAACAACACAAACTCCACAATTGATTGTCCGCCTTCCGAACAATATTTTCGCTTAAACTTGTTTGAAAGATTAAATTTCTTTAGTAGCATCCAGATCTTCATAGTTTTTACCATATTAGGTATTGTGTGAATGCATCAGGAAATGCGATGAAAAAAAATATCATTCCCTTCATACTCTTTATTATGGCCTTTACAGGGTTTCTTTCCACCCAAATTCTTTGGGACACCTTTAATTCTAGTGCTGAACAGGTCGATGGGGACAAACAAAAACACTCTGTTTATGAAACTAATTTTCAAGCACTTAATTTAACAACGACTAAAAAAACCAAGATAGATTTGAAGCAGGATTCCACTCCCATTATCGTACTTAATTTCTGGGCTTCCTGGTGCATTCCGTGCCTGAAGGAATTTCCAGGGCTGGTCGAATTTCAGTCTAAGTATAAAGGTCAGGTAAAGGTAATTGGTATCAATGGTGACAGCGAAAATGTAAGTGAGAATATTCGAAAAATTGAGACCAAGTATAAACTCAATTTCGAGTCTGTTGAGGATTCTTCTGAGACGATTGCGGAAAAGTTTATGATCAGAACCTATCCCGTTTCAATTGTATTCCACCAAGGCAAGGTTATTTATGTTAATAAAAAACTTCACAATTTCATGGATCAGGAATTTCTGACTTTAATAGATCGTTCACTCAAGGCAAAGTAACCGCTAAATTTCTTCCCCAATTGTACGTAATATCTGAAACACCGCTTGTTTTAAAGAGCGTAAATTTTGCATCCATTCCAGGAATAATGGCACCCTGATTGAGAAGGCCAAGCGATGCAGCAGCATTTAAAGTGATACCTGCCCAGAGCTCGGTCTGGTTAATTTTTAACTGTGCTGCCGCCACAGAGGCAACCAGAAGTACGTTATCACAGTGGCACGAACCTGGGTTATAATCAGAGGCAATCGCAACTTTTACTCCGGCATCGAGGATCGCTCTTGCGGGTGCCAGGGGCTTACCAAGAAAAAAAGCTGTACCGGGAAGTAGGGTGCCGATGGTTTTACTGCTTGCAAGGGCCTCGATACCCTCACTTGATATTTTTAATAAATGGTCAGCTGATAGAGCATTGAATTGTGCCGCCAGTATTGCACCCGCATTGTCATTGAGTTCGTCAGCGTGAATCTTGCAGGGTATTCCAAGTGAGGTTGCCCTATTGAAGAGGTTCACGAGGTCAAGGTCATCGAAATAATTTTTTTCATGAAAAATATCCACCGCATCTATGATTTTTAAAGGTGCAAGTTTATTAAGAAGTGGCAAGACAACGTCTTCAAGATAATGATGGGAGGAATGGAAATTTTTGGGAACATCATGGGCCGCAAGATAGGTATTAAATATTCTCACTCTGTGGATAAACTTCTTTTTTAATTTATCAATTAAAACTGATAGCTCAAACTCCCGCTGAAAATTGAGACCATAACCGGATTTTATTTCGATGGTTCCAATTCCGTAAGAATGTATTCTTTCAATTCTTTTACACGCATTCTCAAAGAGTTCATCCAATGAAGCTTCATTGGTTTTTTTCATCGTATATAGGATTCCACCACCACGCCTGGCAATTTCTTCGTACGTTGTACCGTTAAGTCGATCCGCGTATTCCTGAGAACGATCTCCTCCGAAAATCAAATGGGTATGAGAATCGACCAATTGAGGGGTTAAAACATGGCCTTCGAGGTTTATCGCCAGAGATCGGTATTGTTCGGGAAATCGAGAAGATTCCCCGACCCATAAAATTTTTGTTTCATCAAAAACGATCGCACCATTTTTAATAATCGATAAATCATCCGGCACGAGGTTTCGGCCATCTTTTTTGTGGGCCGACTTCAGAGTGAGGATTTCATTTAAATTGGTGTAGGCCTTGAGCATGGC
>CAXNNO010000223.1:0-4702 GCA_964203555.1 Bacteriovoracales bacterium | reverse complement strand
AATAAAGTGATTGTTCCAATCGTTTCAAATGAAGATGCTAACGTGCCGAGCTCATACAACGGTCAAATTGACAACACCATGCTTGCCGCGGGTTACGCAGCTGGCGGAAAAGATTCCTGTCAGGGCGACAGCGGTGGCCCTCTCGTGGTTTATGACGACCAAAATGAACCTGTACTCGTAGGTGTTGTGAGTTGGGGTCAGGGTTGTGCAGCTCCAAACAAATACGGAATTTATTCCAAAGTTTCAGCGGGGTATGACTGGATTAAAGAGACGACACTCACAAAATAAAATTTTTTAATGTCCAAGAGTGTCTGAAGAATTTTGATTATTTTCAGACACTTAAGGCTTTCTGTGCGACAAGTCAGTCAATGTTAGAAAAGAAAGATTTCCCCTTCTGGAAGCTCACCTCTAAGATAAATCTAAGCTTTATCTATGAATCAAGGATGATTGTTGACCGGAGAAGGATTTCTGGCCTTAACTGAAGCTCAAAATAGGGTCTCTTGCAGGGGACCCTTTTTTTTTTTATCTGAGAAGTGACTCCAGTTCCAGTGCTGCCGAGGTTTTCTCATCTTTGTATTTAATAATCATGGCACATCTCATTTGAAGGCCGAGTTGTCCGGCCCAAGAAAGATTTGTGGACACTGGTCTTGATCCAGTCACCACCACAGCATAGGGCGGGATGGCCTCACCTGCATCGAGTAGGCGTTCATTAACACAATCATAAACTGGAACGCCTCTTGAGAGAACCGTGCCCGGAGCAATGACCGCTCCTTCAGAAACCTGAACCCCTTCCACAATGATTGCTCCGGCCCCGATAAAGGCATTGTCTTCAATCACCACCGGAGTCTGTCCCACTGGCTCCAGCACCCCACCAATTTGAACGCCGGCAGAGAGATGAACATTTTTTCCGATCTGAGCACAGGAACCAACTAAGGCGTGAGAATCAACCATGGTTCCAGAATCAATATAGGCACCCACGTTGACGTAGGCGGGGGGCATGATGATGACTCCAGCTGATATATAGGCCCCACGACGAACACTCGAGCCACCCGGAACCATACGGATTTTATCCTCAGGTTTAAATTCTCTCGGAGAAAGATTGTGTTTGTCGACAAAGCCGTTTGGATATTGGGCCAACTCTCCGGCCTTGAACGCTTTTAAAATGGCCTCTTTCGCCTCTGGGTTTGCGACCCATTTCCCGTCCACTTTATTAGCACAGCGGATGATTCCTTTTTCCATGAGTTCGAGAGCTTCTTTCCATTCCATGTTAAATTTCCTTTTTAAACCAGGCCGAGACTGCTTCATGAGCACTCATCACGGGTTCAATAGAAACCAGATCTTCTTGAGAAAGTGGTTCCATCATTTTGGGAGAGCTAATGTCTCCGTTCTCAAACATCAGTCTTTTTACGGGAACGGGATTGGAGCAAACGAAGAGAGAATTTGCGGCCCTTGCCCATAAATCTCTGGCGTTTAAAGTTTTATTCAGACATTGATCAACATAGAGATGTGTTTCACAAGGCCAGGCGTTGGAAGCAACGGAAACAAGACCGGTTGAGCCTGCCTCGCTAAACTCCGGCATGAGGGCATCGTCACCGCAAAAGACGTCCTTCCCTCCTGCCGCATCCAGATATTCTCTGAATTTAATCACGGATCCGGAAGCTTCTTTGATGGCCCAGAAATTTTTATGCTTGTTTAAACGAGAAACCGCCTCGATCGACAATGCTACGGCCGCTCTTCCAGGCACATTATAGAGCATGCACGGACGGGTGGAGTGATCCATCAAGCTTTTAAACCATTCAAACTGACCTTTCGGCCCTGGCTTAGAATAGTGGGGGGTGACGAGGAGATAAGCGTCTACCTTGAGACTCTCGAGATAGGTGATCCATTCTTTTTGCTCATCCAGAAGATTTCCTCCAACGCCAACCATGATGGGAGAAGCAGGTTTCATCTTCACCACATGATCAACAATCAATTTTCTGGTGGATAGATTAAGGTTCAGGGCCTCTCCTGTGGATCCCAGGATCAAAAGACCGTTGCGGGCAACAACTTGTTTTTCAATAATGGCCCTTAGGGATTTAAAATCAACCGCTCCATTATCGAGCAATGGGGTCACCACGGCCGTCCATAAATGATATTCATTAAGATTCATACAACTCCTTAGAGACTAAGAGGTGGGATTCTACAACCTTTTGAAAGGCATAAAGGCCCGGTGGCAAAGGATGTTTTAAAATATAGTCAGCGGCCCAGAGGGCCCCTTGGGCAAATAGTCTGCGATCCTTCGCCTCATGCTCAATGCGAATGATTTCTCCGGAAGTTTCGAGGCTCAAAGTATGGAGACCCACGACATCTCCTATCCTTTCAGAACTTATATCGCAAGGCCTCTTTAACCATTCCTTCATTGAAAGGGCGGTGCCGGAGGGAGCATCTTTTTTTTGGGTGTGATGAACTTCATGAATGGAAATGGTTTGTTCTGTAAAAAGGTGCTGAACCTGATTAAGCCGCTCAATCAACTGCTTTAAGACAACCACCCCCAGAGAGAAGTTTGTAGCGTGAATCCAAACGAGGTTTTCTGCCTCGAGTGTTTTCTCAAATTGATCGGGCCAATTAAATCCAGTCGAGCCGGTGACGACCGGTTTTTTTGTCTGGATGAGAAGGGGAATAAAAGAAAGGAAGGCCTCTCCGGGAAGAAAAGAGATGATGACTTCGACGTCCTGGAGCTTTTCGAGTGTCGGAATATTTTTTGAATCAAAAACTTCGACCTCATCACGAGCGAGCTCAGTAATTTTTGAACCGGTTTTTCCATTTCCAAGTAAAGCTATTTTCATGGGGCCTCGATCAAGGCCTTATGAAGCTTTTGAATGACCGGTTGAGAGTCCTCTTCTTTGACCAGAAAGTTAAAGTTATAAGAAGATGCACCTAAGCTCATCATCCGAATGTTGACATCATCAATGGTCCCAAAAATCGTTCTGGCCAGGGCCGCTTTCTCGGTCAGCTCATTTCCAATTAAAGAGACCAGGGAGTAACCCACTTCAATTTGCAGGTGGCCCACATTCTCAAGATCACGGATGAAGGATTCATTTTCGAGTAAGACTTTGTCGATGGTGACTGCTACTGAAATTTCCGATGTCGTCACGCAATCAACCGAAATGCGGTGGCGGCCAAACACTTCAAAAAGTTTTCCCATGAAGCCGTAGGCATTATACATGCTGGGAGTTGAAATCGTCATCAGGGCCTGGGACCCACGTTTCGTGATGGCCCTAACTGAAGGTTTGTAGTCAACTGTTGTTCTGATCCACGTGCCGGGTAAATCCTTTTGAAAACTTGACCCAACAAAAACGGGAATATTTTTTCTGACCGCCGGAGCGATGGTAGCGGGGTGAAGAATTTTTGCTCCATACTGGGCCATCTCTGCGGCTTCGGAGTAGGAGAGTTCGGGAATGATCCGCGCTCCTTTGACCATTCTTGGGTCTGTGGTCGCGACTCCTGCGACATCTGTCCAGATTTCGAGAATTTTCGCTGAGACCGCCTCAGCAAAAAGAGCAGCTGAATAATCAGAACCGCCCCGGCCCAGAATGGTCGTATTTCCCTTGGAGTCGGAACCGATAAAGCCCTGAGTGACGTAAATGGTTTCTCCCGAAAGGTCCAATCGGGCGCAGGCCTCTTTGTGGATGAGTTCAATTTGGGGGGTGGCCTTGCCGAAGTTGGAGTCCGTTTTGATAACAGTTCTTGCATCAAGAAGAGTCACCTTCTTGCCCGGAAGTATGGAGGCCATGACGTCCCGAAAGATGAGGGAAGACATTCTTTCCCCAAGTGAGAGGATGTGATCGTGGGCCCGTGGGGTGAGTTCTTTTAAGAGGGACAGGTTTTGAACCAATAATTCCAGTTCTGTGAAGTAGCTCTCAAGTTGAGTCAGAGTCTGGGGTTCATTTCCAGCTTGTTTGAGAATGTCGAGGTGTTTTTCTTTAACACTAAAGATGAGTTTTTCACAATCTTCGATGTTTCCTTGTGAAGAAGATTTGGCAATCTCAATCAATTCATCGGTCGTCCCGGAAATGGCGGAAACAACGACGATCGTCGATTGTCTTTCCATGCCTAGGAGAGCACTTCTATGCATGGAAGCGTAATCACCCATGGATGTCCCACCGAACTTAGAAACAATTAATGCTCGTTCCATCTGATTAACCCTTTGAAACAGTGAAAAAATAGGTTAGAGAAAAAGTAAGTCGCTTCCGGCCGGTCAACCAGAGGATATGAAATTAAAATGAAAAATCCAAGTTTACTTTTAAAAAATATTCAAGCTAATCTCGCATGGTCTGAGTATGGCAAAGCGGGGAAGAATAAAAATGAAAAAAGTTGGATTTATCGGTTGGCGGGGAATGGTGGGCTCAGTTCTGATGGAGCGAATGCTTCAGGAAAATGATTTTTCTCACATGGAATCTTTCTTCTTCTCGACCTCCCAGTCCGGCGAAGAGGCACCAAAGGTTTTGAATGCAGGGGATCGCATTCTAAACGCAAATAATTCTAAAGATCTTTCCAAAATGGATATTCTTGTCTCTTGCCAGGGGGGAGAGTACACATCGGAAATCTTTCCTCAACTGAGGCAAGAAGGCTGGAACGGGGTCTGGATTGATGCCGCTTCGACTCTTCGCTTAAATGAGGACTCCGTGATCGTTCTTGATCCGGTTAATCGAGAATTCATTCA
>CAXNNO010000222.1:0-4738 GCA_964203555.1 Bacteriovoracales bacterium | reverse complement strand
ATCTCTACTCGCCCTGAGACAAAGGGCGCGTGAGCTAAACCCGGCGATCTCATTGGATAATTTGGCATGATCATTGAGGACAACGCCGTCTTCAATACCCCGATTAAGAACCACGATATTATTGGGCAGGACTCTCAGGAGTTTTACGTCGGTTAAGGAATCAAAAGACTCCAGCGCAAAAAGCGGCCATGATAAAATTAATCCCAAAAAGATCCACATCAAATAATTGTAAACCATTTTGGGTTGATTTAAAGCGTTTAATAATTCAGGACAGAAAAGACCGGAAGTCCTTCCTCTTTAAACTTATTTAAAAAAGTCAGGTTAATGAGAAGGGCCATCGCTTTGACTTCGAGCTTGTTTTTGGCGCACAGATTGGCCGCGGCCCTGAGAGTTCCGCCGGTTGCCAGGACATCATCCACAAGAACGATTCTTCCAGGTCTATCATCTTGAATCATCTCCAGAGTGTCCGTGCCGTATTCCAACGAGTAGGATTCAGAAATGATGGGCGGGGGAAGTTTACCCTTTTTTCTCATGGGGATAAAACCTTTGCCATGAAGCTGGGCCATCGCAGCACCTAGGATAAAGCCTCGGGACTCGATCCCAACCACATAATCAATCTCCTTCCAGTCAATCCCTTCAGACATTGCAGCAATGACTTCTTGAAACCTTTCTTGAAGTAAGGGCGTTATATCTTTAAAGACAATTCCCTGCTTAGGGAAATCAGGTACATGACGAATATGTGTTTCGAAAGGATGCATCGAGATAACTCCTGAATCTAGTAAGTGGATCCAGAACTTATAAGTTTCTTAAGGAAAAATCAATCTAATGTCATTTTAAGTTATTTTAATAATCAGGCCAGTTTCTCTATATTTTCCATCTGCAGAAATCCTTCTGTGCCATTTCTTCAAAAATTTATTTATGCAGGTGATCGATGGACAAACCAGTGATTATTTTAGGCGGTGGGATTTGGGGAAGCCTTCTGGCCCTGAGATTAAAAGATGCTTTGCCTGAGATCGATTTTATTCTGTACGAAGAATCTTCAGTGCTGGGACAGGGACACACGCTTACCTTTAAAGAAAGTGATGCAACGAATTCGATGGAGTGGCTAAAACCAATTATTTCTCAGAGTTGGGAAAAATCTCAGATCCGACTGAATTCAAAAAATAGAACAATTCATGAAAAATGGCATCTCATTGCTCCCGAAAAATTGCAGCAGGTTTTAACCCGAAAATTGGGTAACAAGCTCAGAATCAATAAGACTCTGACTCCGGAATTTGCCCTTAAGGACAGCTCCTTTGTCATTGATACCAGAAATTCCTGTTATTTTAAAAGAACAGGTTTTAAAAAAAACCTCACGCATGAAATAGAAATACTTCATGGTCATGAATTGAGAGACCCCGTGATTTTTGATAGTTGTGTGAATCAAAAAGAGCGCTTTCGCTGTCTCAGTTATTTCCCCTTAGACTCACAAAGGATACTCATTAAAGATTCATGGTATTCAATGAATCTATCTATCCAGATGGATGAAATGAGGAGTGCCTTGGGAGATTTTATTTCCACCAAGGGGTGGGGTCATGCCAGAATTTTAAGGGAAGAAGGCCATTGCTCTGAGCTTCCCTTATCCCCGCCTGTCTTTCGTGAAGAGGGAAGAGTTTTAAGTCTGGGTGGATTATTTCATGATCTGACAGGTTGTTCGATAGTCATGGCGACGAGTCTTATTGAAGAGATGATCAAGACGAGTTTTCGCTTCGGAGAATTAAAGGAATTGATAAGAGGCTTCAGGCAAAAAATGGAATTTGAGAGAAAATACATCAGACTCCTTAATCAGCAGATTATGGAAGAAAACCCCGGCAAAATGTTTGAATTTATTTTCTCTCAATCTGATGCTTTTTTAAAACGATTTTCAGGCCTTAACCTGTCCGTGATGGATCGACCCAGAATGATTGCCTTAAGTTCTAAAATTAAAGCGGAAACAATCTTCGAAACAATGTTCCATTCAAAGATGCCTTTGGATGTAAAGGGGAGCGATTCCTTTTCAAATGGATGACTAATAGAGACGGGGCCCATCGGAAGCCGGTTGTGAAAGAGAATTCTTTATTGTATTTATTCATGCATGAATACAAAAAATGAAGAAATAGTTAAACCTCAGGAACAAGACCAAAAGCAAGAGAATGCTGTTCATGTTCATGGCCCTCACTGCAATCATCACGAAGCCCCATCCTCGCCCATCATGAGGCAGGCCCCTAAAGTCGGCCGAAATGATTTGTGTCCGTGTGGAAGTCAGAAAAAATACAAAAAATGTTGCGGGAATTAATCAGTTAAAAAAAGTGTCTAAAATTCGTACATAAATATCGCCTTTTTCGTGAAATTTCGTCTTAAATTTAGACACTCGCCTATTCTAAAGACACGAATGGCGTTTAAATGACCGAAATGGATCGCCTTTTGTGGCCCCAACTTTGCTTAGCCTAAGGAATGAATAATTTAAAATTTTTCCTTTTGTCTTTTTTTCTCATCAGCTCTCTGAAGGCTTCAGAGCACCAAATGATTGATACTCTGGGAGTCTCCCCCAAGGGTCAGTACGTCGCCCTGGAGGAATATGGTTATAAAAATCTTAACCATTCCTATTATGTGCGGATAAAAATCATGAACGTTTGGAAAAAAGAATATGTTGGCAAATTTGTCGACGTTGAGCTTCCTGCTGATCGTCCTGACTTTCTCAAAAAGGCCCGTTCCAAGGCGAGGATATTGGCCCTGGAAGAGCTGAGAAAATTTGATATCAGAGGTTAGCGAAAAATTCAGGAACTCGAACTGTGGCAGCGCCTTCAATAAATTGATCAACAAATTCATTTTGAGGGAGCCTTTCTTTATTTATACTAACAGTCATTGCTCCGGAGATCTTTGCTTTTTGCAGGAAACCTGCTGCCGGATAAACCAGTCCGCTCGTACCTATACTGACAAATAAATCGGCCTCTCCTACAAGATTTTCAATTTTTACCATGTGTAAGGGTGTTTCCCCAAACCAAACAATTTTGGGTCGAAGAAAGTCATGACAGCAAGGTGAGAGGGGAAGAAAGTTTTTAAAAGTAAGCTTGTAGTGGTGAAGATAATCCGCTGACGATCTTTGAGTCGGGTTACAAATGGCGGTTTTTTTCGGGCCATAATTGCCCCTCAGGTCAAAGTAGGCGAAGTCGTCAAAATAAATGTTCCCACAACCATGACAACTGGATTGATTGAGCGATCCATGCATGCAAATAGCTGGAAGCACTTCTTCCGGATCGGCCCTTTGGTGAAGACCATCAACGTTCTGGGTGACAAGATGAACCTCAGCTTTTGAAAATTTTGTAAAATCAACCAGCGCGAAATGGGCCTTGTTGGGTTGTGCTTGAGCGGCCTGTAATCTTCTCATTGAGTAAAACTTCCAGACGAGTCCTGGATTATGAAAAAAAGCTTCGGGAGTGGCGACCTCTTCAATCCGGTGCTTTTCCCAGAGACCATGAGAGTCTCTGAAAGTTGAGAGGCCCGATTCGGCCGAGATCCCCGCACCCGTCAGAATGACAATTTTTTTAAAATGATGACGACCTTTCATTGACGATGTCCTCCCCATTTCATTATCAGTTGAAAGATATGATTAACAATCCAAAATTCATCAATAGATTGGTTTAGTAAGATCGACCCTGAAGGGGCAACAGAGGGGTCGATGCCTCGTCCTAACTCATTAACTTCAAAGCCTTCTTGGGACACATCATGATCTTTAGAAAGGACAGAGATTGGAACATCGGCATGACGACCGCTAGGCAAAAATCACCTCTTACTCCCATGACTTATAAGCTGCGATATTATATTCCAAGGCTTCTGGGAAATCCTTCCCCTCAACTTCAGGATTGAACTTATGTGTGGATTGCTTGCCTTCTCGGGAGATATTCATCAACTACCCGATTTTGAGACGACCTTCAATCAGCTTAACCATCGCGGTCCGGATGACACCGAGATCCTAAAAGTAAATTCCCATGAAGCATCATTATGTTTTCACCGTCTGGCCATCATGGATCCAACTCAAAAAGGTCATCAACCATTTGTCGATGAGACCAATGGGAATATCGCCATTTGTAATGGTGAGATTTATAACTATGAAATTCTAAAAACTGACTTTGAATCATCTTATCAATTTAAATCTCATTCAGACTGTGAAGTGCTGGTTCCAATGTTTAGGGATTTTGGGATCCATAAAATGTGCCAGCATCTAGATGCAGAATATGCTTTAGTCATCTGGGACAATCAAAATAAAAAACTCGTGGCCGCCAGAGATCCCGTTGGCATCAGACCACTTTATTTTGGTTACACTCCAGATAATAAAATGATGTTCGCCTCAGAAATTAAGGTTCTGACACCATTTTGCTCAAAGGTAGAATCTTTTCCTCCAGGTCATTACTATGATGGTGAGAATTTTGTTCAATATAAAGACTTAACGACAGTTATAAATTACACCCCGAAAAACCTGGATCGACATCTAAAAGATATCAGAGAAAAACTGATTGAGGGTGTTCGTAAGCGCCTGGTTGCCGACGTACCGGTCGGATTTTTACTTTCAGGAGGTCTTGATTCGTCACTTGTTTGCGGAATTGCAAAGGATCTTTTGGGTAAACCTATCACCACCTTTTCAGTGGGACTCGATCACAACCCGATTGACATCGGTTATGCAAAAATCGTCGCCGACTTCCTCCAGACAAATCATAACGAA
>CAXNNO010000221.1:0-4756 GCA_964203555.1 Bacteriovoracales bacterium | reverse complement strand
ATCTTTAAAATTTCCAGTGAAGGTTGCACTGCTGCTGGGATTTCAGACGCTGTCTTAAAATCGGCGATGGAAAGAACGGCAGAAATCTGGAATGACGTCCCCGAGAGTCGATTGAAGGTGAAAGTTGGTGGAAGGTCTGACACCTCGGTGAATTCAGCGACCATACCAAAAGGCGAGGTCATTATTGGTTGTGCTGCCCTTGGTGCAGGCCAAATCGCCGGAGGTACTATTCAAGACAAGGCCAATGGTTCGGCGAGAATTAAAATGAATTCAGATATGTTTTCCTCCACTCAGTTAGTGGCCTTTGAGGGAACTGTTATTCATGAATTCGGTCACGCAATAGGTCTCACTCACAGTAAAGACCGGGCCTCGGTCATGACTTATGAGCCCAATGGATGGAATTACAAACCTGCCTACCTCTCTCAAGATGATGTCGACGGAGTGGTATACCTTTATCCAAATGAGGACAATGAACTCGGTGGTCTCCTCGGAAGTTGCAATTCTTACTCTGCCGATGGAAAAACTCCAACAAGCGACTTCGGTCTGGATTTTATCATCGGTTTTTTAGCCATTTTCGGGATCTGGAAACTGATTCGTAAATTTATTAAATTTCGTTTACCTTAGGTCGAACACCTAAGCTCAAGCGGACATCTTTTTAGCAAGGATTGAATGAAGCAAATCTTTATAATAGTTTTTACTTTGGGCATTCTCTATTGGACCGGATTTTTTGAAAGTCTCAGGATCACAGAAAAACCTAAGGCCAGCACTCCCGTTTTTTCCAATGTCGTCCATGGAATGCCAAAGTTACTGACCGCGACTTCCTTCCCAGTTTCATGGCCACCCAAAGTGGGAGAAGCATTTCCGGATTTAGATTTGACGACAGCGGACGGAAAAAAAATGAAATTTCGAGACATAAAGGGAAAAATCGTAATCGTTGGGCCAGTAGGCATGGCGTATCCAGGCCGGCATGCCTTCGCCGGGGGCGAAAAAGAATATCCTTTTAATGATCATATTGTTATATCCGACTCCTCTGGAGCTCACCCGAAGTATTCTCATAAGGATCTCATTCCGGCCGCCGCGAGGATCCACAGTGAGGAGCGTAAGCGCGAACCTGCTGGTGAAACGACACTCTCGGTTAAAGAGGCCTATGATCTCATTCCCCATCGTCAGACAATCTTTGTTCGGGGAAATTCGAAGCTTTCGCCAAATATGTCTCAATTTTATCACCGTTTTTTTTCCCTCATTGATCTGGCAGTAGTCGCTAGAGTCCATTACCTAAAGCAGCTTCAAGCGGGTAGATCGATCTCAGACAACTTCCAACTCTATGAAAATATTTTTTACGGACTGAAGGCCCTAAGGGAAGAAAATCCTGAGATGATCGATCTTCTGACAGGGGCCATCCGTGAACAAAAGAATTATCTCGCCACCTGGAATAAGTCGGGAGCCACTTATCCCAATAAAATAGGGCTTGATGGAGAAGTTGCTTCTGAGGTCAGATCCTCTAGCCAAAAACTCCGTCAGGCCTATTCACTATTAATGTCGAAGCACCCAGAGGAAGAGAAAACTAATAAGCAGGCGTTCTTTGATCATTTATGTGCCTTGGATTTTATTTAATTTATTAGATTTTCTCAACTTGAGAAATATATCAATGCCAGCTAATAAACTAAAAAAAACTGAGCCGGCACCAACCAAAAGATTTCCACCCCAGCGACCCCAAAAATCACTGGAAATATAGTTTGATGGATCTTTCGGATCAATTGTTAATGTGGTCACTTCCCCAACTTCATAACTTGGAGGGTTTGCTCCCAAATTGGATTTTCGTTCATATGTCTTGCCATCAACTTCATATTTAAAAACGGGGTGATAAGTAATTGAAGTTTTTTCGTTAGACCTAGACCTAGACTCTACTAATTGTATCACTCTAGCAGGAACTTTAAGCCCGGATTCGAGAAGAGCTTTGGTGCTTACTGCCATGGAAAAAGCGACATAACCTCCTCCTATACCAGCACATAATACGCACCAAGAAATGACCAAACCTTTCATGACGATCCTTTTTTTTATTTGAAGGAGTATCGGAATAACTAAGGAAAATTTAACTGATTGAAACAGTTTAATGTGTAATATTATGATTAAGCGTAAATCCATCCGAAAGCACTTCAAACTATTTTAACTGATGATTTTTTTGTTTTTTCATCTCCAGAAATAAAAACATGACCACAGTTCTAATTATGATCAAATTGAAAAAACAGTGAATCTTATTCCTGACCACACGAAGCCGAATCTAACAATCCTCAACTCAGTTAAAGATCAGTTCTCCTTGACGCCGTCTTAAAACATAAGCTCCATCGCCTCAAGGGTAAACAGGCCATTTTTTGATTAGCGACGAAATCTCGGCAATTGCGTTACGCGCTAGGCGTGGAAGAAAAAGTAATATTAGACAAAGTGATCGTATCAAATAAGGATAATGTGTGAGCGCAAAGACACTTAGATGGGGGACTATCAATTTTGCTTTCAATAGTGGACTCAATGCCATAGTTGAGGCGTGCACGACATATCTGGATTGCAAGGTGATTACTCATGAGTATATTTAAAATAATTAACGACATCTATGTTCACATCCTTTCCAGTAAGTTCAAGGAGCGGAGTGAGAAAATAATCCTTCTGATTGCCATTTTAAGTTTTGTCGTCCACCTTGGTATCATTTCCTTAATTGATCTTGAATTAATTAAACTTGATTCTCCATCCAAGCTTTTTAGCAACTATATTTCAGCCATTTATACTCCTTTTTCATTCATTCTCATCTATGAAGTTTATTTGCTCATTTACCATCTCCCCGAATCAACGAGTATTTATATTGGGAAACAATACGAGATTGTCACTTTAATAATAATAAGAAAGGTTTTTAAGGATTTCTCTGAACTAATATTAACAAAAGACTGGTTCAATGTAAGATCAGACCTACAGTTTACCTATGATCTCTTGGCAACTCTGGTTCTTTTTGTTCTGATCTTTTTTTATTATAAACTAAATCATCGCCAGCCTATTGATGATGAAAACATTAACAATGTGAATGACAAGCATTCCGTTGAAACAAAAAGATTCATAAAGCAAAAGCAATGGATAGCGGCTTGTCTGATACCTATTTTCTTTGGAATGGCGCTCTTTAGTCTCGTTAACTGGACCAATGATTCTTTCTTTGCGCTTTATCCATCTTCAGGTCCTGTGAAAGATATTAATAAAATTTTTTTTGATGATTTCTTTACAGTACTTATTCTCGTGGACGTTTTGCTCTTACTCTTTTCGTTTCTTCATACCAGTCAGTTTAACAAAATTATGAGAAATTCTGGCTTCGTGATCTCTACGATACTTATAAAACTTTCATTCGGAGTGGATGGAATTGTGAGTACTTTAGTTCTTGTTGCTGCCGTCTCTTTCGGAGTTGTTATCCTATTAATTGATAATCAGTTTGAGAAGTTGAATATTCCAAAGGAAACCTAGTTTCCCAAATAGCGTCTAAAGCCTAAAAAAATCTTAGGTTATTTTTCATATGGTCATTCTTCCTTTTTATCATGTACTATTTTTTAACTACTAACTTATAGCTTAGCTTCGCCAGGAGAAATCATAAAAATGGCAAATCTCAATAGAACAGAGATCACGATGAATTCTTTAATTAGTTTGGACTTCAACGACTGTCCCAAGTGCTATCCAGATGAATTCCTGAATGAAGTTGAAAAAATGATTGAGTCCTCCATTAGGCAAAATGCTCAGGGGACACTTCGCAGCATGGCGTTGAAGCATTTCGAGTCAAAAGGGAAAATGCTCAGATCCATGTTTATTCGTGATCTAGCACTCTCTATGAATCTTGATCTCAGTCTGGTGTTACCGTGGGCCGTAACTTGTGAGATTCTTCATAATGCAACTTTAGTCCATGATGATCTTCAGGACGGGGATGAGGTCCGTCGGGGCATGCCTACGATTTGGAAAGAATTCGGGGCCGAGCAAGCGATTAATCTAGGTGACTTTCTCCTCATTATTTCTCCTCAGCCTGTGATTAGAAGTAACATCCCTTGTAAAAATGAACTTCTTAATCTTTTTACGATCATGAGTTCACGAGTTGTCTCAGGGCAAGTTGAGGAGTTTGAATTAAATAAACTCCAAACCGAAGAAAATCTTTATCAACAGTATTTACAATGCATCGCTGGGAAAACGTCTTCTCTTTTTTCTGGTCTTGCACTCGGTGTAGGTTTGATTGCAGGACTTTCAAAGGAAAAACTGAATTCTTTGGAGATTGTTTTTTTTCAGCTTGGTAACATTTTTCAGATCCAGGACGATATTCTCGACTTTTATGGCAATAAACTCAGGGGAGAGAGAGGGTGTGACATCAAAGAAGGAAAGGTGAGTTTCCTGATTGTAAATCATCTTGAGAGAAATCCTGAAAACTTCGCTGTTCTTTTCCATATCTTACGAAAGAAAAGGGCCGAAACCAACGAAGAAGATTTTAAGACCGTAGAAAAGATTTTTTGCGAAAAAAATAATTTTGGTTATTCACTCGACCACCTCAATCGACTGGTTCATGAGTTACGAACTCATCCCTCCTTTGAAACGAATGATGTTCTCTATAAGGTGATGGATTCACTCATTGAAAAAATTCTTGCGCCTATTGAAGAAATTTCCCGGGTACAAATCAATTCCTAGTTTTCTGAGGAGAAAAGACCAATGAATAAAGCAATCGTCATAGGTTCAGGATTTGCGGGTC
>CAXNNO010000220.1:0-4779 GCA_964203555.1 Bacteriovoracales bacterium | reverse complement strand
ATGATGATAAGGCTTCTGGGACGTATCTCGCACAAGGCTTGGATCAAAATCTCCATGAGTTTTCCCCACGAGCAAAGTCCCCATCGATGGATGGGGTTTATCGTAACAAACCAAGGCACCCTCTTTACTGGTTTCTTTCGCAGCTGGGGGACCCGCTATGGAGTTCATGATTGGAAAAAGGAGAATAATAATGGCGGTTGTCATCGCATTCTTTTCAAATTTCATTTTCTTCCTTCGATATAATTCAGTACATGAGTTTACTTGTCGGAATTGTTGATCAAATTCTTTAATGTGACTTTGTCATTTGACGCCAGCTTTGGCGCATAACCTTCACCGAAACTATTGCTCTCATGCCCCTCTTGAGAAGGTGACCATTTTAAACGGCTAAGGTCTCAATTTTTCTAACGAATTTGTTCTATTTTCTTCATTTTTTTAATATCATTAAAACTCGTTAATAAATAATTTCAAACCATAGATAAAAGAAAGCGGGTCACCATGTCTAAAAACGTCCTCATCAAAGAAGAACTTCCATTCGTTTATATCACACTCAATCGCCCAGATTTTGGAAATGCCTTTGATCACCAAATGGCCTCTGATATCGCGTCAGCTTTTAAAAGTCTCAAAGGCAGAAGAGATGTTTACGCTGTCATCATGGATGGAGCAGGAAATAACTTCTGCAGTGGTGTGGACTTAAGATGGATGTCCAGGGCCTCAAGCCTCACACCTGAAGAAAATATTAAAGACATGGCAATCCTTAAGGTCATGTATGATGCAATCCTTGATCTCGCGTGCCCTCTGGTTGTTGTGGCCAAGGGCCAGATTCGAGGAGGCGGTATAGGTATTCTTGCATGCGGTGATATCGTGCTCGCTGAAGATGGAACAAACTTCGCCCTGAGTGAGGCCAGATGGGGTCTCATTCCTGGTATTGTGACTCCCATGGTGATTGATAAAATCGGGCCGTCAGCTTACCTGGAGCTCGCTCTATCCACCAGAGAATTTGAAGTTGATGAGGCGAAACTTCTGGGTCTCGTTCATCATGCTGAGAAAAAAGAGTTTCTTCCCGTGAGGCTTGATGCCGTTAAGAATTTCTTACAGTCCAATAATATCGATTCCATGTTCATGATTAAGAAAAATGTCAGAGAGATGTATATCCAGCCTCAGGATCTTCTACAAACCTTCCTGGAGCTTTCCGCTGTTTGTAGAATGAGTGAAGAATTTAAGGATAAGGTTGAAATGATGTTACCGGACTAGCCTCCGGTCATCCTTTTTTAAGGGCCTCGACAGCACTAATAATAATATTTTGTTTTTTGTAAGTCATGTATAGGCCCCTTACATTCACAAGAAATTTCCCGCTCGGAAAATCAACTTCTGACTGATCTTTAAATAAGCAGTATTCATTATCAATAACTGCCGCCCATACAAACGACATTCTCATTTGATCCATGTGTCCCGCAGCAGTTGGGATTTTGTCGGTGGTAAAATTAAGGACACTAACAAGTGCAGGATTTAAAATGGAATATTTAATAGTTGAAAAAGCTATCCCGCACTGACTATCCCTGAAGGA
This sequence comes from Bacteriovoracales bacterium, assembly GCA_964203555.1. Taxonomy (GTDB): domain Bacteria; phylum Bdellovibrionota; class Bacteriovoracia; order Bacteriovoracales; family Bacteriovoracaceae; genus Peredibacter. The sequence continues at coordinate 3,215 of CAXNNO010000220.1, read as the reverse complement.
GGGGACGTTTCTGATTTGAGTTAAGTCGCCACTCTTAAAAACTGATTCCAGTTCCTTGGATTTGTATAAGTCCATCAGTTTTGAATCTCTCACAAGTTTATGATTCAAAAACTCATCAGCTTCTTCTGGTGAGTATATTTTCAATTCGGGCAGTTGTATTTTAGAACTACTCAGATCAAATAAATCTCTAGGATCAAATTTCAGAACTTTTGATAAAAAGAAAACTACATCTACGGCCGGAACAGATTCACCAGATTCATACCGCTGGTATGAGCGAAGTCCGATTTGTAAAATATCCGCTAATTCGCTTTGACTGAGACCTTTTTCTTCACGGCTTTTTTTTAAGACTTCGCAGACTTTTCCAACGATTAATTTTTGAGACATAAAATATTGGTTCTTTTTAAAATGATAAACTTAAAAAATAGCAGATTGTTGGTTGATTGATAAGAAAAAACTTAAAACGAAAAAAGATCATTCCTGCCAGACTTGACGCACTAAATTTGTCTGTCTTTTGTGGATGGTCGCTTTTGGTTTTAGCTTTGTCCCTTCCCTTTCTTCCCGCGCTGCTTACAATGAATAAGATGAATAAAAGTAATTTGCAAGAATTTGTCGGCCATCTTTTCACGAGCCAATTAGGTGTTTTTACGCTGACAACTTTAATGGTCTTATTCATGTGGTTGGCCTTAGGCTGGAACCCTGAGCTCTTAATCGGCAACCACGATATGATTTTAGGAGTTTATCCCCTGAATAAACTTCTTGAAATCCATAACTACGAAAAACTCAACTGGACGACTGCGGTTTTTGGCGGTGCCTATGTTTACCCGGTGGTTGGGAGCCTTCTTGTCAACAAAACGCTTTTTTCCCTTGGTCTGAGCGTAGGAAGTATCATGAATGTGGTGGTCATGCTCATTCAGGCAATCTGCGGTTTTTTTACTTTTAATATCGTTTCACTCTTTCTTCCACGGGCCAATAGGGGAATGCAGCATGTGTTCATTCTCTTTTTCTCTGTCGTCTTTATCGCATTCAATCCCATTATTGCCTGGAGAATTGAACACGGGCACGTCAATTTTCTATGGCCGATGGCCTTTTTTATTGCTTCTTCTTTTTGCGCTCTATCCATCTTTAAAAATAAGAAACCAAATATTTTATCAACTTCCTTGTTATGGCTTAGTGGAGTTGAATCTCTGTCTCAGTATTCTCATCAACTGATTCTCTACATGATTATCCCAGCTTTTGTTGTCTTTATTTATTTGTTAAAAAATCCTGAATCAAGAAAAAACACACTCTGGCCCATCATGCTTTTTATATCGATACTTCTCTTTATTTTTCCAACTTTCCTCTCAATCCTGACTTACACTTTATCCGGCATCGGTGCCCGGAATTTTGGGACAAATGCACTCTATTCATACTTCGTGGCGAATTTTTCAGATCTTGATAGTCTGTTCTTTGTGAACCCGCGTTTTCTCAATTCCTCGCGCTCATCTTTTCTCAATCATGAGATCCACTATCCGTTGATTCTGCCTTTCATGAGCTTCATCCTTTTCTGGAAAGAGCTGTCACCCTCTTTTAAAAAAATGGCATGGCCCATTGTGACGGTCTCGCTCTCTATCTTTATCCTGAGTCTCAATCCCCCTTACCTCGGCCGGTTTCTGGAGCATATTCCCCTGATATCTTCGTTTCGGCTGATCGGCCGGGCCAATATCCTCTGGGGCCTTGCCGCTCACATCTTTATGCTCGTTATTCTGATGAGATTAAGTTTTACCATCAAGGAGGTTTTCTTTCTTTTGTCGGGAATTCTTCTTTGTTTGGCATTTAAAAATCAGAGTTGGATGACAGAAATTTTTCTATGGATAACTTTTCTTTTATCCTTCTGTAGTGTCTATATCATGAAGGAGAAAAAAAATCAGTCGACCTTTTTGCGCTCTTTCAGAGTGGGATCTTTTCTCGTGATCATTTCTTCACTGACCTCCATTTTGAACATCTATATTAACTTTCCCCAGATCGACAGGGAAATTGAAGAAACAAAAAAATTTCTAAAATCAAATCATTTTTCAAAAAGTGACATCATTATTTACAAGGGATCCCTCACACGATTTCTGGGTACTAACGCCACGATGCCACTGGGTGTGGGAGGAATTGAGGGGTATTGGTTTCCTACTGCCCAATTTGTGAAGGATTTTTCCTCCTCCCTTGGAACCCCACCGGATTCAATGCTGATGAATCATAGCTTAATAGATGATACGCACACGGAAAGGCTCTCAGCTATTTACCCCATTAAGGCCTCGATTGCGTGTCATGATGGACATTGTCTCGCGACCCCTCATAAGATCATTTCCAGGGCGATTATCGAAACGCCTCGTCACTTCTTGCCCCATCCGTGGCTTGAATTTATTTCAACCCTTTCATCCCTCATCCTTTTATCTTTCCTCTTATTCGGCGGCACTAAAAAATGGAGTTTGGGGAAGTCACTCCAGGACTAGCTTCTTCCCCAAACTGATTGATTTTATTTTTCGGTCTCTATGTCTCTATCCCCGTCCGAGGTCTCCTCAGGGTTATCCTCAGGTTCGTCTTCGGTGTTTTCAGTCGGGTCGTTTTCGGTTTCATTTTCGGGTTCTTCGGTCGGGTCTTCATCGGTTTCATTCTCGGGTCTTTCAGTTGGACGATCTTCGTTGTTGCCTTCTCCATCTGAGACTGGACCATCTCCATCATCAGATTCATTTGTTCCTCCTGTGGGGTCATCTGAATCATCGTTGGACTCAGGTATTTCGTCCTCGGCTGGTCTATCCTGACCATCGATGACTTCTCCAATGGGCCCCGGAATTTGATCAGTCACATAAGGACTTCCTGGTAAGGTTTCAACTTTTCCAAACACCCCACAGGCGATGGGTAGTGTTTGAAAGCTTTTAAATTTTCCTTTTGTTCCCACAGTCTCCGGCAGTTCAACCGTCTCTGAAAGTCCCTGGATTAAAACAACTTTACCCTTAAGGTTTAATCCTTCGCCTGGAGGAAGTTTAACCACATCGTCCGTGGGGTCCTTGTCCTCGGCCTGCAGATCTCTTAAAAATGCCTCAAAATTGGTGATTCGCTCGTAGTGGTAGTAACCTGAGAGATCGGCCAGCGGAAAAAATCTTCTGCCCGAATTTTGTGAACGAATATCCGAATCCAGTGGAATGAGAATTTTACCTAACACAGCTTCTGTTTCGTTGATATCGAGG
>CAXNNO010000219.1:0-4792 GCA_964203555.1 Bacteriovoracales bacterium | reverse complement strand
CTCTGAACACATCTCCAAAATCTGGAAGGTCTGACACTTGTTGCGAAAGTCTGTTATCCCACATCTTGCCAATTCTTGCTTCTTTCCCAGATAAGTTATTGCGTCTATCTTCATAGTTTACACCTTTTGCCTTTAACTTCTCGACAACGTACGCCGGAAGAAAATCTCGAGAGATTCCTTCCTCATTAAATAAGTGCCAAATATCATAAAGGTCTCGAGGCTCGGATCTTTTTGGATCAATTAAAGCGCAGATTTTTTCTATCACAATCTCATCCACGGTATAGGTCAAGATCTCATGAACTTCTTTAAAATCATCATACTCGTGATAAGATTTAAGTATCAGTCTCGAAACAGGCTCAGTAACGAGCTTCTCGTTAAAAGTTATATCGACCTTAACAGTCTTCGTTGCTGTTGTTGCCGCCAATGGGCCAGTGTAACTTAAATAGAATTGGTGAGTATTTTGACTGTCCTCTTCAATTTTATGAATTCCAAAAGTCATCCCGACTTCTTTACGAAGGAATGGAAATATTTCATCCTTAATTTTTGCAATAATATTTTCTCGGCCTATCGTCGATATTAAGGTAAAGTCTAAATCTTCAGAGAACCGGTAGTCTTTAAAGTAACAACGACGTAGGCAAGTCCCACCTTTAAAGACCAACTTGCTCTTTAAAGACGATTGCGAAAGCCCAATCAGGAACCATGTTAAGCAATAATCCTTCTCTATTACGGATTCGGGAATTCTTTTCCCCGTTTTCCCACCATCATCAAATAACTTATTCGATATCTTAGAAATATTTTTTTGAGGTATCATTTTTTATGTCCTTACCGCATTTTTAATTTCATCAGGATCAATATTTAATCTCAGCTTCCACTTAGAAATAAATTTTCCTTCCTGCAAAAGTCCTGGATCTAAAAGTGAATATGATTTTGTTAGTTTTTTCTCAAGAAGCTCTCTCGTCGAATTATCACTTATTTCAAAGAGCTCAAGTAAGAAACCAAGACGTCGGTAAATAGTTCCGATGTTCAGAACCAAAGCATAGTTAATCATTTTCTTAACATCTATTACGTCCTTCTTGATCCATAATCCCTTAGCGACTTCTACTATGCCACCGCAGTACTGTGGATTCTTAAGTCCATCAATGATTGTTCTCTCTATGTCACTCACCTGAACAAATTTGTCTTTACCAATCCAGAATTTTTCAACGCCAAAAATTTGAGACTTCTTACAGATTATAAAATCAATCTCTGAGCCGTGAATATTTTCTTTAGGGATAAATTTTGTGACTGAACAGTAAGTCGACAATTGGGGCTGTGTTACCATTTGATGCAATTCAAATGCAGAACCATGAGAAATACAATAATCCCCATCAGTCAGCCCCTTCTGATGAACTATACTTTTCGCTATCAGGACAGGCTCACTCACAAAAACGGATACACTACCAAGCTCCGAGGGTACAATATTAAAGAGTCCGGTCTTCAACTTTGTGATAATGCCTTTCTTGGCCAGTCTTCCTAAAAAGACATTTAAAGCATTACCAGAAAGGCCGGTGATCTGTGATGCATCCTCTGTAGTAAAGAGGGCCTTATCTTCATCATATAAAGCAGCTATAAGATTCGCTGATTTTGGACCTATACTTTTAGTGAGCATGTCATTATTCTGCATTGGCATATAAGTACCTTTTGTGTCACTATTTAACTAAATAATATAACTTATATCGGAAAAAATTACAATAAACTACTAAATAATGACATTAAGAGTCACTCTTTAGATATAAAGTATCACTGGCATCACTTAGAGAAAGAATACCTTGGTTTTTCTATATAAATAACAAGCACATGGGAGATAATTTTTGATATATCTCAATATGTCAAAAATAAGAAATTTAATAAAAATCGCAAAATACAGATACTTGAGATATAATTAAACTATGAAGGACATGGAAAATTTACTTCAAAAACTACCGAAAGATGTTTTTACCCTCCGTGAAGCAAATATGGCCGGAGTGTCCCGATATTATCTTACGAAGATGATAGAAGAGGATCGTATAAGTGAATTGCGTAGGGGAGTCTATCAGCGAAATGAGGCGAATCGGAACAATGAGGATGTTCAGGAAACATCTTTTAAGGTTGCTACCGCAAAACTAAAGGAAAAATCTGCGATCTGTTTATGGTCAGCTCTTTCTTATTACGACATTACTGAGCAAGTTCCGTCTGTAATATGGGCCTTAATACCTTATCCTTATGATTCAAAATATGTTCGCCCTGTTCGTTTAAAACATCCACATTGGGATATTGGAATCATAGAACATGATGGGTTTGCAATCACAAGTATAGAACGTACTCTTATCGATTGTTTTCTTAATCCTAAATATGTCGCAGTATCGGAAGCCTTTGCATCATTGAAGTCAGCATTGAAAGACAAGAAAACGTCGATGAAGAAATTGTTAGTGACTGCCGAAGCTCTTGAGGCTAAAGATAGAATATATCCTTTTATTGAAATAGCGTTGTCACAATTATGAAAAAACCTAGCTACAAATCGATTCACTCTTGATCTCTATGGGCCCCTTTCCTGGAGTATTTATCCAGCCGAATATATTATTGCTGATAAACTTCATGCGACGATTTCACGTTCTGGTGAAAGTACACGAGCAAAAGATATTTATGATCTTTCTCTCTTGTTGCCTCAAATTAATGATGTTCCTGAGTTAATCAAACCCGTAGAGTATATTTTCAAAGTTCTTGCTACTGAAGTTCCAATTTCCTTCCATGATGAGCTTACTTCCTATTCATCAGAAACTTTTGAGTAAGTTGGGCTTCGGCCCCGTATACTGATTCCATTTGACTATCCGACAAGCTATTCAACGGAGGTCATCATGCAAGCAACACTTTTAATCGCTGTCGAAAAGATCAAAGCAAGAATCAAAGAACACAATCAGTATAACGTCACTTCTCGTCGCACCTATTCTGAAGACATTAAAAAAAGCATCATCGACCTTTGCGATGAGTTTCATCTTTCTCCTGGGAAAGCAGCTAAATTCATTGGAGTCAGTGAAGTTCTAATTTCTAAATGGAGAAAAAATGGCCCAGCCTCGAACAAAGGGGTTTTTCGATCAGTATCAGTGGTTCAAGATCCAAAGCAACAGATCATTATAAAACACACATCAGGTTTTTATCTTGAAACTGACTTTGATTTATTGGATTTGATCCTACTTAAAATAAAATTACTCTAAGGAGGTTTTTATTTCTGAAAGTTCACTAGCTATTTTCTTCATGATTTCTTCGTTCAATCGACATGAATATTGATAGGGACTTTCAAGCTTCTGGTCGTTCGCTGAGCGATGGGCCATTTCATTAATATAGGCACGAGCGATGAGGCCATTTGACTTACAAGACTCAATCACCGAGTAAAAAAATGTTCCCACGTCGGCCCCGTTAATGGACTTAAAATGAATAAAATTTTTTCGTCCCATCACTGGACACCGCTGACGTCTCTCCGCCATATTATTATCAATAGGAACATTTTCATCATAGAGAAAATGATCAAGACCTTTTTTTCTTCCATGGTAATAATTGATCGCCTTGCCAATGGAACTCGTATCTAAAAACTTTCCGTCCATCGACGTAATCCAGGCATCAAGTGCTTGAACGATTTTTACGGAGTTATCAAGCCTCAGTTCCTTGAGCTGATGGAGTTCATCTGCCATGTGCTCAACTTCATAAAGCTTGTCGATCAAGTCAATCGCGATCTCTGCCTCTGGTGAGTGTGGCATTGCCTCGATAAACTTTCGTCTGACGTGGGCCCAGCAGAATGCATGTTTAATCCCCTTCGTATCATCTAGAAAATTGTATCCAGAAAAACCATCGGTTACAACACAGCCTTGCTCATACCCTTTGAGCATTTCCTTCGCCACGTCTCCCGATCTTGTCGGTTCAAATTGGTAATATGCCCCGCGAGCATTAGACATCGACCAAACGTAACCTTTGCTCTTGTTAGGATTGTAAAAATCAATAGGTGATTCATCAATGTGAACCCACATTTCAGATAGGACATCTTGGCGAATCATTTCTTCAAGTGGATAGAGCCGATTGTACAGATGTTCAGTTAACCCATAAAGCGTTTTGACTTCAACAGCAAGCCCCACTTGGTGCATCTGCTTTCTCTGACGATCAAGGGGCAAATGAACTTCAAATTTATCGCAAGCAACCTGAGTTGCCATTTGAATCGAGAACTCTGCACCCGGAGTGAGCTTTACCCCTCCAGGTGCGGTAGAAATATTGTTACAGCACTTGCAGGAATACTTTTGTCTCTTGTGGCGTTTTAAAATATACCGGCGTTCAACAACTTCAAACTCACTTGACTCCTCAAAGCAGTTATTCATTTCTTTAAGATCTTCTACACCGCACTTGAGGCATTTTGAGTCAGGGAGTTTATATTCAACGCTTGCTTCTTCAAGAGTAATCGCTTGAGACTCGACTTCTTTATTTTTGTTTTGATTATGGGGAAGATTTCCAGAATTTCGTTTTTTATGATTTTTGGGTCTATTTGGATTACGCTCTTGCTTACTGTCAAAAAAACGCTTGCGAAGACAGTATAACTCCTCGGCTAGCTTAATGGAGATCTCTTCGTCTTTTTGTTTTGCTACGCGAAGTTGTTGAACTTCCTTTTCCAGGAACAACATCTTCTCTTGAAGATGTTTAATCGCTTCTTTCATGAAGCCTTTGTGATTTTCTTTTGAAATATCGTACATAAAATGATTCTAGAATGGCCTTAACGATTGGCCCACAAAAAAAT
>CAXNNO010000218.1:0-4794 GCA_964203555.1 Bacteriovoracales bacterium | reverse complement strand
TATAGCGATTAAGTTACCAAGTTATGTTTTAACACCAACGAACATTAAGCTCGTATCCATAAGTGGAACTACAATGACTTGCGTGTCAAACTCATCACCGCCATCAACCTATAAAGATGCATTAACTGGTACGGGCAGAGTATGCTACTTTAATCTATCAGTTACTGGGAGAATCTTAAAAGTATGGATGACTTCTGATGCCTGGTCGGTAGATTTCAACGATCAACTCGTTGGCCTACAAATGACCACCGACACACCTGGAAGAAATCTCCCCCTCCCCTCTCGCCAAAACCCCGGTTCGTCGGCATTTTATTTAAAACGTCTGGGTCGACTTGAGTTAAGTGGGATACCGCAAATTACTTTTGAGGCCCTGACATGTAATGATAAAGCCGACCGTCTGGTCCAAGGAATCTTTAAGGCGGGAACAAACTTAACATCTCAATTTATCCAGCCTTCGTTTTCTTTCACGCAATCTTATGAAACAAAAGACAGCTCGGGAGTACCGACTGTTAAAACCGGCTTTTTTACCAACCAGTATGGACTGCAACTTTCACCGGTTTTTTCAGAAAACGATTTCAAGTGCTGCTCGCCCCTTGGTTCAACAGTCACCGATGTGACCAAGTGCTGCTCTGGTTATGGACTTTTGGATGGAAATTCCTCTCAACAAATTTGTGCCCTTCCCAACGGAACGGACTTGATGGTTTATTTTAATGGCTTTGTTTCAAATGAAGGGCGCTTGAGTTCAAATCCTGGAGGGGGTCTTGTTGATACTGATTTTGAAGAACAAACCGGAGAGCCAAAAATTATTTCCTCAGTGAACGACAAAATTCGGGCCATGGGTGAAGCTTACTGTGCCTCAGGGTCTGTTCGTCAGGGCGGGGCCTTTGGAAATTTCATTGTAGAGCCTCAAGGTAATCAAACAAATCTAACAAATAGGATTTACAACATTTTGGATTCAATACAGGATAGAGGTCAGAATTCAAATGCAGGATCAACTTCTACAACAGGATACCCCGCATTCGTAGATGGCTTCAGATGGAACCACCACCTCTACTGTGATGACTGAACATAAGGACTTTATGCATTCAAGAACTAAAACTCCCTCAGAGTCATCAGTTGAGATGAGGGAAATGGTCATGCCCAATCATACGAATCCACAAAATACCGTTTTTGGAGGAACTGTTATGAGTTGGATAGATATAGCCGCTGCGATGGTGGCAGCGAGGCATTGTGGAAAACCAGTTGTAACGGCCCACATTGACGATATTGATTTCATTGCCCCGATTAAAATGGGCTACCACGTTTTAATTCAGGCCTCACTTAATTACGTGGGTAGAACATCAATGATTGTTGGGGTCAAGGTGACTTCCGAAAATCCCTACTCCGGCGAAGTGAGAACAACGACGAAGGCCTATTTAACTTTCGTGGCCCTTGATGATTTAGGTCACCCGGTTGAAGTACCAAACTTAAGGCCCGAATCAGAGGATGAGCTTAGAAGATTTGATAACGCAAAGAAACGGGTTCAAATGAAAAAAGATGTCCGAAGTCAGATGAAAAAAAAGACCTAGATTTTATTTATCGGATTCCATGAGCTTTTTAATAAATTCCTCTTCACTCCAGGGCTTAACCATATAGTTACTAACTCCAGCTCTTACTGCATCCAGAACATTAGCTATGTCTGATTTTGATGTAATCATGAGGATGGGAAGGTTTTTTTTATTAAGTGTTTGTCTAATGGCAGTGATTAATTCAATTCCATTGCCATTTTCCATCACCATATCTGATATGACATATTGAACAGGGTCAGTTTGATCATATTCTTTAATTTTTTGGAGTGCTTCATTTCCAGACGAGGCGTAGCTTATACTGGAGATGCCCAGTTTTCTCAATTCATCGCTCACAAGCATCCGCATGCTTTCGAAATCGTCAACGACCAAAAAATGTTTGGATAAAAGTGAAGCTGGTATTGTCATGCTATTCGCCTTTTATTTCCAAATTCACACTAAACTCAAGATCATCTGCCGAAATTTCTTTTTCGACTAAAACGAGAAATTTCTGTAAGTCCTCAACACATTGAGAAACAGTTTTTGGAGTATAGAAATGAAGACCTAAGAGTTTAAAATTTTTCATAATCTCAGGACCATAACTTCCATTTTTTTCAATCACTAGGCACTTAAAAAGCGGAACATCGGGAAGTGAGCATTCACTGAGAAAATTCATGGCAAACTTAGTGTCCGAAAAAATCAAAATGCCCTTACCAATTTGTTTTGACCCTTGGTCAATTTCTTCAGCGTTACTTGTTTGGAAGACGTGCTTGGATACACTTTTTGCAAATTCTTTGAGCTTAGTCGTCTCAGGATTTTGGGGCCCAACAAAATAAAAAATAGCTTCGCCCGGTTTATTCATGAAATACTGCCTGAAAGAGGTCAAATTGACGTTTTGAACCGAAATTTCAAATGGTCCTTTAAAACTAATAATACCCCCTCTTTCAAATTTAAAAATAGTAAAGATTGGGGATTTCTATCTTTTAATAAAAACAAATAATGTTTAAATTGTTCATTTGTCAGAAATAAAAGATTGATGATCAAAAAAAAAGCCTCCATTCGGAGGCTTTGTGTGTGTGTGCAGGATATTAAAGCCGAAATCATTTAAGCTGTTAATGTCTTTATTAAACCTGTCAATTCAACGACTCGTCAAACAAAAATACCCATATCTAGTATTTTTTATCGTCACTATTTTGACAACCATCTACGGATCGAACCCATTACTTACTGCGCAATAAAAAAGAAAGGCCCTAAAAAGGGCCTCTTCTTTCGTTATGGAATTTTTAATTCGCCTATTACTTGTGATTCTTAAGAAGTTTCTTCTTTCGAGCAAGGCGCTTTAGCTTAAGACCGCTTTTGGTATTTTTTGAAGCTTTCTTAGCTGGACGCGACTTTTTTAACTTTTTCATAAATCCTCCTCAATTTAACAATTCGAATGAGCTTATAATAAAAAAAAGGATTTGAAAACGATGCTTACACTTTGGAACATGTCTTATTTTCTCTTTTTTATTTCTCTATCGTTATTTGGACAAGAAAATCCGAAGATTGAACTCATTCAGGGCCCTAAATCTCTTGAGAGCTATGATCACCAGTTCAAAGGCTGCCTTGAAAATTCAGAATGTGACCAGGTCATGGGTCTTCAGCTAACCAGATGGAATGACCTCATCAATAAAGTCAAACAGGATAAGATCGATTACCCAAAAAAATCTCAATATCTTGAATTATTTCGATCTAAGTACGGAATCCCTGTTGAATTCTATACTTACCAAAAGTCCCAACTGGGCCATAAACCCTTGCTGTTTAACTCTCCCTGTAAAAACCATAATAAGGAGGGGCAAGAGAAAGTTTTAAAAGGCATCTCCTTTGTTAAATCAGTCTCAAAAGACAGAGCAGTTATCTGGAGAGATCAAACTCAGATAGAAGTTCCCATGGGAGAACTTCTCCTTGCTCAGCCGGTCATTGTTTATTCAGGAGATAAACCCACGACCTATCAACTGCCAATTGGAGATCAACCTCTTTTCATTAAAAATAATGAGCTCTATGTGCTCAAAGATGAGGACGATTTCTTTTATGTTCTTAAGATCTCTTCCAAGGGGGACTGGAAAATTGAAAATCTCGACATGAGTAGACTATCCGGGTGGGAAGAAAAAAGATCAGATGCAATCTGCCCAAAGGACACCACAGAGTCTCATCCGAAAGTCTTTGAAGTCGAATTTTGTAAAAACATATGGGATGAGGACTTAAAGAAAACAGTTATTGTAAAAATGCACCTAGGCTGCCTTATTTGAGAGTTGCCCTTTTTTCTATGGTTCCCTGGTCTGGACAACTGGCAGAGGAGATGAGCTTTCTTTCAATAAAAAAGCCTTCCTTATCCTTTGATATTTTAAACTTAATCCATTCGTTGGTATGAATTTTGTAACTTAAGTTATCTACGACTGACCCTCTTTGAAGGTGAATACAAATGACATTAGGGTTGGGTTGGCAGCTTGCAGAAGAAGTAAAGGTTGTAAACCAGAGAGCACCGGTTCTCGAAGTCTGAATTGGATTAACAAGACTTCCGGAACTCTGACATATTTCTGCCATTACACCTTTAGAAGATGTTTCAACGTCAGGAAATCCAAACTCTTCATTATTTTTTGGTTTAAAAATATGGCCAAAATCACTTCTTTGAATCGTCGTTACAACGCTTTTTGGAGTACCTAATGAATTGTCCGAACAGCCTTTTTGGGAATAAGAGAAATGATATTCCGGCCCGCTGGATGTAATAACACTGAGTAGATCTTCTTTCGCAGAAAGTGCTCTGCAAATCGCCTGGATTCTTTCATTATCTTCAAACGTCACAGATAATGGTTCAAACCTTCTGACTTCTCTCATCATACCGGGACTACTTTCCTTATCTCCAACACATGAAATGATGAAAAGCGATAACAGGACAAGAATTTTATTCATTATCACTCCGGTAACAATCTAGATTTTAATTAAATTATTCCCAGAGTAGAGAGACTAGGCAACTCTTTATTTAAGTGTAGCATTAAAAGTTAGAAACTGATTGTTACCACAAAAGGATTTTGTGACTTTCTTCCTCTGCGTGAAAAAACCTATGCGGCCCTCGGGAGAACTGGTGCGAATCCTTATCCACTCTTTTGACTGAACAACGGCACTACTTTCCTGGCGAACAGCCTTTTCAATTTCAATACACACTTCCCCATAAACAGGAGAACAGTTATCAGGACTAATCCCTACTGTTTTG
>CAXNNO010000217.1:0-4835 GCA_964203555.1 Bacteriovoracales bacterium | reverse complement strand
TCCTGAGTTGAAGACACTCTTTGAGCGGCTTGAGAAAAATCAGCAATTCTAAAGAATGCCATCACATCAACAAGAAATTGAAGTCGACCTTTATCGTAGGCATCATAAGAATCGAGTTTAATATCGAAAATAGAAACTGAAAGTGTCTTTGCTTCAATGCCTAATACTGGCACCCATGTCGGCCATTCATAATAACTATTTCCGTTTCCTGTATCTTTACCATAGGGAATTGTTCTTTTAGAAGTTTGTACAATATGAACTTCATTGGTTGGCACCACCTTTCGAAACATGAGGGGAATAATAATTGCAAAGATAGCAAAAGCCAGAACTGGAGTAATATACCACGGTATTGAAAAAAATGATTCCATGCTTTTATCCTTATGATGATTAACGAGGGCATAAATATAAGATAGAAAATTGTCTTCTACTAGACTGAAATTTTTAAATCTATTATTTTTTTAAACGACTGAACTGTTTCAGACGGAAATTAATTTTTATTTTCACTTGAAAGATTTCAATTCTCTTTTCAATTTCTTCGCTAGTCAGTTCCGATATATTTTCTTTTTTGATTTATTCATTGTCGACACAGCTTCAGATAAAATGTGCTCCTCAACCAGGATCACGGCAATTCCCAAAAAAAGACTCATCAATTCTAAGGAAGTTTCAACCACCGTTTGTTGATCTATTCTTTGGCAGCGTTACTTTGCGGGAAGAATCCGGTGATATAATCTTGACTGATGAATGTGAAAATTGAGGACATATTTTCTAGACACCATTGCTGAAAGAATTATCATTTTTTATTTCACAAAATAATAAAAATTTCTCAAGATGAATCTCTGATTCTATAACGAGTAAGCTCTAGTCATATGAAAGTGTGTCGAATACCATCAACGTCTAAGGTTTATCTTTAGCTGATCTTGTGTGGGGTTTTGTTGGTTTTGTAATACAAGAGACATTTACAAATTAATCACACAACTGGTTGGTGGAGCAGTTTAAATTTCATGGAGAAACATTCCAGTAGTGGTCAACGGTCTTTTTATTGATGTCAATAATGCGAACAGATTCGCGATGTTTCCGGATTGACTTTCCAAGAAAAAAACTTCTTTTTGGATGCTCATTTCAATCCTTTTTTTTGCCATAAATGCTCTTTGATGATGATGCTTACATTGGAAATAAACGTAGAGCACAAATGTTAACTGGATAGGTCAAGTCGTGATATGAGGAATGATATAGAGAAAAGATATCTCCTTGCCTCTCATTCTAAAGCATTCGGCCGTTTTTATTTTTTAGATATATCGACCACTCGTGTGTTCAAAAGAAGATCATGTACCGCTAATTTTTTCTTTGTAAATAGTACAGTAATCACAGAAATTAAAAAGAATGTAATCTTGAGAAAAACTTCTCTGCTTAAGATTTCTAATGATGAAAATCCTTTAGAGTTATTGGTTCTAATGATTTTTAATTTCATCGCCTTTTTACCGATCGACTGACCAGTTTCATTCAAATTTCTATAGTAAACAAGGAAAATCCCCAAATAAAAAGTTAATATTATTAATGGAGAATTTGATCCAATTTTAGGCAATATAATTAGAGGTATTTGACACAATAAATTTTCTAGAACTCTATCGATAAGTGTTGCGACAAAACGTCTTAACATTGGAGCAGGCGGATAGTCCTCAAAAGATTCCGTGTAATTTTTCACAAGTATAAGAGGTTGTGATAAGTTGGATAAACTTTTTCCTTCTTGATTTAGGGGTACTTCTTCATCAAACAATTTAGATAATGGCAGTACCAGTGTCATTTCCGTATTTCCAATTTTAAATTTAATATCTGATGTAATCTTTATTTTTCCAGAAATTTTTTCGCCATTTATGAAAGTCCCGTTGGTTGAAGAGTCTTGTATCCATAAAGTCCCATTACTATCAATTAGTATCGTTAGATGTTTCCGACTGACTTTCAAGTCATCTATTAAGACAGTAGCATCTTTACCTCTACCAATCGTCATATTATGATGTATCTCGAAAGCTTTTTGAGTTTTTGTATTGACAAGACAGCCACTATTTTTAAATTGCATTCTTTCTAAGCCCATCTATGCCGACTCCTTAATGATACTTTTTTCCACAAAACCAATGATCTCCGCTCGCGCTTTAATATTTTGACATTGATCAAAAATCAATTTCAAAGTATCTGGATCATGATTTATTGAAGACGATTTTATATTTTCAATTATTGTATTATTTATATGATTAACTTTTAGTCGTTCGAGCAGGACACACGCCATTCTGAGTGAGGAAATCGTCGCCCCTTTTTTAAGGCATAGGTTGTATATCTTTACAATGTCTTTATTCTGAAAATCCTCGAGAAATTGAGAGAGCGAATATCTCAAGGGAATCAATTCAATAGTCTTAAGTATCGATTTTCCTTTATTGAAGAATAACGAACGGCCGATTAATTTACGAATATTATTTCTAAGTATTGTGCGATCAGAATTTGACAATACTTTTTTTGCTTCGACATTACTCCATAAGCTGATAATTAATTTCTCTCTCAGTAGATAATTTATGGGA
Source organism: Bacteriovoracales bacterium (assembly GCA_964203555.1). GTDB lineage: Bacteria > Bdellovibrionota > Bacteriovoracia > Bacteriovoracales > Bacteriovoracaceae > Peredibacter. Next base: position 2,268 of record CAXNNO010000217.1, on the reverse strand, counting down.
TTACGTTCGAGCCAGTAGGTAGTCCGTTCAACATCCTTATTATTAAGAATTTTATTCCTTATTTTTGCATAAAATTCCAATTCATCTACATAAATGAAAGGATATGGGGTCTTCAAAACACGCATTAAGGCAATCATAATTCCCAGGCCAGTGAGCATCCCAGCAATGTGCGCCATTGCTGCAATATTTGAATCCCCTTGTAGATGTAATAATACATCATTCATGACGTAGATTAAGGGGAAATATATATTTACTGGTAATAAAAAAGTTTTAAAAAATAACCAGAACTTTAAATAATGTCGATGGAAACCCAAGTAAAACATTCCCATGATCCCAGCAATCGCACCTGAAGCTCCACATAATGGGGTCATCGATTTAATAAAGAAATTTATGAAGATAAAGGAGCTCACCAGACCTGCGGTAAGATAACTTAATGTCATTGCAAGGTGACCAATTTTATTCTCAACATAAATACCAAATGCGATCAATGCCAACATATTTCCAAGAAGGTGAAGAAAATTAGCATGAGTAAACATGGACATAAAGTATTCTTTTATGCCTTGATTTTCTTTTGTTAGAAAATTGTTAGATTCAATGAAAGGAGTTAACTTGTGTTCGAAATTTTTAGTTTGTAAATCATAAGCAGGGAAATGTTTTAAATTTGTTATCTCTTTTGATTTGTTTAATAATTCAAAAATAAAAATATTCTCCAGGTTTATCCGGGACCGTGAATTTGAACTTTTATCTTTAAGGATTTTTTTATCTGAATCAAAGGCGAAGGACTTGCATTCAAAATTTTTCTCTGCCTTCAGTAAACAGAATTCATATTTTAAATTTTGATAAGTATTAGTTTTTTTGATGGATTCTTGATTCGCCTCAGCCTCTTTTTCATAGTTTTTCATCTGATTGGTATCAATCGAGAAATACTTTAACGTACAAACAACAACGATAGTAAACGTAATAATTGGGACCCGATGAACGGGCAAGCCTAGACCAAGTGGTACCATAGTAGTTTATCGGGTACTTGAGTTTTGGACTTTAGAAATACTTTAAATATTTTTTCTTTTGGCGATATGATTTTCAAACGACATTTATGGAACCAAATCTTTGATCCTTAGGCATAGGACCAGTCGCCAGCAGACATGGATTTACTGAATTTCGGGGCGGGGTTACATGCGATCAATAAACGGAAATTTTTTCTCTATGATTACTTTTTTTCTAAGTCATTTGAAAACGTGAATCGTTAAGAATTATTACTCTCGAGTTTTGGGGAACAGACCCCTAATTTTCCATCCCCTCACTCTTCTGATTCGCAGATTTTTTTTCGAGCTTAACCTCTCTTCTTTCCTCTTCCCTTTCCTGTTCATGATCTAATTGTCTTGGGTCGCGGCGTTTATCCTGTTCCATCTTCTCCTGACGTTGCATCCACTTAAGATCGTCATTTTTTTCTTTCGAAAAGTCACACCCACCGACTAAAAGAATGACACCAATGAGAGTTTTCAAGAATCCTCCTTCAGACCTATCAATTCAATTTACGCTGTTTGAGTGGAAATTAGACCTTAATATAGATCTTCTTGTTACCCGGCCAGACCATGGTAAACCCGTCAATTCCGACTGGAACAATTTGCAAAAAACCAAAAAACAAGGGCAACCTTTCAGTTGCCCTTATTGGAGTTTAAATGGATCTAGGAGTTAAGAGTGTTTATTATCTCTTAATGTTCAGAACTTCTTGCAACATCTGATCTGAAGTTGTGATGGTTCTGGTGTTTGCCTGGAAGTTACGCTGGGCCGCCATGAGGTTAATAAATTCGTTAGCAATATCAACGTTGGATTGCTCGATTGATTTTGCAAGAACTTCACCGCGACCATCCGCTCCTGGCTTACCCATGGCCGCCTGACCAGATTTGCGGGTTTCCTTCATAAGGTTCTTACCAGTCTTGAATAGACCTTCATTATTTTCAAATTTTGCAATGGCAACTTGACCAAGCTCTCGTTGAGCACCGTTGTCATATACAGCAGTCAGAACACCGGTATCATTAAATGACATTGATGCTAATGTTGCCGCAGTAGAACCATCCTGAGAATGACGGGCAACTGATGACTTCGAACCAAACTGAGTGGCGGCATCAAGTCCAGTTCCGCCTTCTTTAACGGAAGCTCCAAAGTCAAAATTAATTTTTTGACCGGCAAGTGCGCCCTTGTTGAAATTAAAAGAGTTTGCTCCTGGAGTTTCTTCCTGAAGAGTTCCCTTTTGATCAAACTTTAACT
>CAXNNO010000216.1:0-4839 GCA_964203555.1 Bacteriovoracales bacterium | reverse complement strand
TTAAAATCAATGAGATTAACCTAAATTAAACATAAGCTTCTCGAGCCAAGTAACAAAGATTTATTTTCAAAGCTTCAACAATTTATCTATAAGACCTGCGTCTGTGAGAACTCGGAAAATCGTCCCCATAAAAGCTGCTACAGCATGATGAATATGATAGCAGAGACGATCACGTGTAATGAAAGACCATCTGCTCCGATTGATGTCAAAATATTTGAGAAGCTTAAATCTCATTTTGAAAAAAAACATATCAGTGGCACCAATCTTTCAGAAGTTGATGATCACTTTGAATTATTTATTAAAGGAATCAGAGGCGGTCCATCAACCGAATACAGTCTTATTTGTGGGGAAACGACTCCCCCACTTCCCGTACATCAAACTAAGTTTTCCTGCACCGCTAGTTGCAAAAAAAACACACCTGATAGTGAAACAATGACCTGCTCCATCATTCAATCTACGACTAAAAATGGTTCCGGCTCTTCAAAGAAGCCGGAAGTTAAGACTTTCCCGATTACGCAGGATAAAATATCAATCCCGATGGGTGATCACTTAAAATTACCGGTTGATTGTGTTGTATCATATACCCCGCCAGAAGATCAGTTTTCCTGCACCGCCAGTTGCAAAAAAAACACACCTGATAGTGAAACAATGACCTGCTCGATCATTCAATCTACGATTAAAAATGGTTCCGGCTCATCTAGGCCCCCAGAAGTTGCGACTTTTCCGGTTACTCAGGATAAAATATCAATCCCGATGGGTGATCTCTTAAAATTACCGGTTGATTGTGTCGTATCACACTCGTTGCCGGAAGAAGTGGTTCCGCTACAGGAACCTGACACAGAACCAGAAAAAAGTAGCGATGAAGGCCCATCAATTGAGCTGAGCGAAATTAAAGGTGAGACCTCTTATAAAATCTCAGCAAAACTTAACAATGCTGAGGGCTGGACATTCAAATGGATAAGTAAGGATACCGGAGACCTCAAGGTTGAAGAGAATTGGAAAAATAAAGGCCCCTCCAAAACCACTAGTTTGGAAGGAATTTCAGATGACGGATCTATTGAGGCAAAACCCAAAACAGTGGATCATAAACTTGAAATAAAACAAAAAAGATACGATCGGACTTATCAGATGTGTGGTCAGTTGACGAAGACAGGAGAAGTCACTCAAGAAAAATGCATCCGGATAGAAAAGCTTATAAGTAAAACAAACTTTAATTACAACTTTAAAGGTATACCAATTCCTCCTCCTCCCCTACGGCGCTCAAGCGACACCTCGGCCATGGGAATCAGATAATCAGCAGTATTTCAAAAATTGAATATTTCTCCGTCGCATTCAAGAATATGAATTCGAGACTCGTTAAAATCAGAAATTTCTTTAACAATTTCTTCCCGATAATGCGGTTTCAAGTGAGTAAGAATGATGGGAACTTGTTGAGGCATCTTGCTTAATTCATTTTTGATGGATGATGGCGTGTGATGCTGAGACACTTCTGCTACTGCTTCAAGAGAGCTTGGAAAACTGACTTCCGTGAATATCGCTTTGAGATTTTTGAAGGTATGGGCCATTTGCCAAATTCTCTCAGTAGGTCCGGTATCAGAGGTAAAAAGAACACAGGATTCATCTTTTTCTATAATAAAACCCATTGAGTCTTTAACATGATTTACTTTAATCGGAGTAATCTTGTAATCACCTAATTCAATCTTTTCTTCTTCCTTAATCGGATAAATCTTCATCGTTGGATTTTCGGGCGTTGGAAGAATTGTAAAGTCAGGCCAGACCACATCATTGAGAAGATGGGATTTAATAACATCTTTAACGGTCGAGTGGGTATACACAGCAAAGGGCCGGTCTCTTAAACCAAAACAGTTATCACTGATGAAGGCCAGATCTTTTATATGATCCAGATGATAGTGAGAGATGAGAATATGCTCAATTTTGATCTGCTCACCCACAGACAAAGTGTTGGCAACAGCACCTGCATCAATCAGCAGTACATCATCAATAAGAAAAGACGTGGTCAGAAACCCCTTCGCGAGCCCTCCATGACCTCCAAGAACTTGTATTTTCATATCTTTATTCTAAGTTGAATCATTTCCTGACTCAAGCAAAGTTATTCTTTCTTTTGATTATTGAGAATTGAATAAATTTCTTTACTTGAACGATCAAGAATCAGTCCTAAAATTTTTGCCAGCTGTTTGGGACCGGCACCCTTATGAAGCATCTCCAGGGCCAATTGCCCAAGAAGCCCGGAAGTCTCATGACGGCTCTCACTATTATGAAAAAGAATGACAAATTCACCCTTGAAGTTAATCTCTGATTTTTTAACTCCCCACTCACTCCCCTTGAATTTAGCGACTTGTTCAAATTTTTTAGATAATTCTCTGACGACGCAAATGTCGGTATCAGGCCTCTGCTCAGATAGTTCATTTAAAGTCTCCTCTGCCCTGGTTGGGGCCTCAAAGAAGATATGAGTTCCATATCCAACTTCAGAGAATATTTTTTTTCGTTTTCCCGCCTCCCTTGGAAGAAAACCATGAAAGCTGAATGGAATAGGAGGTAGACCAGAAAGCTCAAGTGCCATGATGGGTGATGAAACACCAGAGTAAGATTCAACCTTAATGCCTCTTTGGTAGGCGCCAAGAACCAAGGGGTAAGCGGGATCTGATATGATCGGACTACCGGCCTCAGAGGCCACATACAGATCTTCTTTCTGGGAAATCTCCAGGAGTCGCTCGATTTGAGATTTCTCGGACTGATCATGGAGCGAGATAATTTTTTTCCCGCTTACACTTATTTCAAGATGATTGAGTAACTCTTTAAATACCCGAGTATCCTCGACGGCAAAGAACGTTCCGGTTTTTAATGCCTCTCTGACCCTCGAAGTGATATCACCCAGGTTGCCGATTGGTGTGTTTAAGAGAATAATTTTTCCCACTCTAAACCCCTTTTAGGTCTCATGGTAAGTTAATAACAGGCTCAAAATAGCCGAACAAATCCAAAGGAGACTACCCCATGAGTATGAAGGCCAACATTCTAAGAGACGCTAATGGAAACATTATCGTTCATATGCAAGGGGATTTAAACTACGATCACTCGCTTCCTCTAAGAAATGAACTCCAAAGCATTGCTGATTCAAATCCAAACTCTAAAATCACCATTGATCTTGGTGCAATAGACTTTGTTGGCTCATCAGGTATATGTCATTTTGTTGAAACAGTAAAATTTATGAAAGAAGGCCGCAATGCCATGGTCAATCTTACAAACGTCAAACCGGAATTTTTAAAAATATTCCGCCTGCTCTCCTTAAACGAGGCAGACTATGTAGCCGAATTAATGAATTTTGATACTGATGAAACTGATAATCTTAACACCCGTTTTGGGAACAGAAATCAGACTTTTGAAAATTAGAAATTATATTGAATGATATTCAAACTTAGAGGAGGCAATGTGCTTCCTCTTTTTTTGCCACCCAAAGACAATGCCTCTCCATAGAATTTTTCCTGCAAAACCTTAAAGCGATCAAAGAAACCACTCTCAGAACTATTTTCATCACTCGAACCACCCTCATCAGACTGATAGTCTTCCCCGTAAACATCATTAGACTCTTTATAAGGTGATGAATTGTCATCATAACTGCCGTAGCGATTATTATGATGGGAAACCAGAACGTAGGTTCCGAACAAAATACCTGCATAGAGACCTAAAGATGCTCCCCTGGGAATCGCACGCCCTGAGGCACCAAAGGCCATAGATGCCGCACCAAGGAGTGCACCTCCACCGGCACCATAACCGGCGATTGTGAGGAAGGCCTTTCCTTTGGCCGGAAATTCAGCTCTGGCAACAGTTGGTTTCAAAGTGAACGAGATCGTGATCAATGCAAGAAATACCCAAAAAGATTTTTTCATTCTTTAAGATTAATGAATGTTTGATTTTTTTGCAAAACAAAGAATAATCCGACTCTTTTACTTTGAATAGACCCCTAACTTTTTTGAATGCCTTTACACTCACGTAATCCCATTACGGGTTAACTAAAGTGAATCCAAATAAAAATAATTCGATTTTTAAATCAGCAAAAGAGTCATCAGGATCGAAAGATTTACATCTTTTTCGATGAGATTTAATAGTTTTGATCGATGTCCGAAAAGACCGGAAAGAAACTTTTGAGCTGCAAACAACCTTGTTCTTTGTCCCCGAATGGTCATTTCCTGTCCCGTTTGCGAACTTTTAACTTCACCTATTTCAAGAATCCACCCTTCATGATCTTTTCGAATTCTTGCAAGATCAATTTGTCCGAAGAACCTGCTTCGTAACAAGGCCGAAGAAATGAGAAGTGGACACCCTTCCTTATGAAATTCAACCGAGGCCTTAAGCTCGTTATTCAGGCCGGACGTATTCCTTAACGCCTTTGAAGGTTTTACGGTGGATGGGACATGGCCCATGTTCTTGAATAGCGAGTCGATGTTTTTTTGTTGGATAACCGAAGTGCGATTTGAATCCGTATTGGGGGTAAAGCTCATCCATTTCTCTCATAAAATCATCCCGCTTCTCTTTAGCGATGATGCTGGCCATTCCGATCAGAAGAGATCTTGCATCACCTTTAATTAAGGGAACCTCATTCCACGGAGTTTTCTGATTAGCCCACCTGAGTTTCATGTGCCCATCAATCAACACGGTGGTTTGAAGATTTTTCTCTATGGAAAGAAATGCGGCTGCTTCCTTCATTCCACGCAGGCTGGCACCGAGAATATTTTCCTCGTCAATAATTTGGTGATCCATGTCCCAGGTCACGTAAGTAATGTCGATTCCTTTTAACTCAACACTTCCCCGTAGCCTGAATCC
>CAXNNO010000215.1:0-4899 GCA_964203555.1 Bacteriovoracales bacterium | reverse complement strand
CTCATAGGGAGTGGATTTAAGATGTGAAGGCTTTTTCGGAGCAAGTAGGACTGAAAGAAAATGTCCTCCTGCAAACAAGAGAACCGCTAATCCCATGAGGATAACAATAGGCATCAAGCCATCAAACTGAGCTGGTGTCATGGAAGTCTCCACTTCTATTAAAGTCGGAAAAAAAGTATTTTTAAGATACAAAAGATGTTGAATTTAGGAAAGATGTTATTTTGTGTGAGACGATGTATTGTGCGGATTGACCCGGCGCTTCGCCGGTATGAAAAGACAACCTTTTTCATCAGGATTTAATTCTATGTTGTTTAGTGCTATCTCATCAAAAATCAATCACTGGCTCCATGGCGAGGAAGACCTGGCGATTAAGGGCGTCTCCCCCAATCAATGGTGCTTGTTGGCGGGGACTTATTTTTCCCCACAACTATTTAATGCTACGCACGTGATTGTTTGCTCCGATTTGGATGAGGCAGAAGATGTCTTTGAAAACCTAAAGCATCTGAGAAACGTGCATTTTTACCCAGGGCACAATCATAGCCTGTATAGCACTATTCTAACTTCCGAGGGGGCCCTTCTAAGTCGCTGGGCCGTTCTTCAGAAATTACAAAATGGTGATCGGGTGATCATTGTCACAACGCCTGAAGCGGCACTGATGCTGGGGCCAGATAAAAGTTTCTTTCAAACGAATACTTTTTCATTAAAAAAAGACGACATTATTTCCCCGTTTGACTTGGCGAAGAAATTAACTGAAATGGGCTATTTCCCGGCCAGTACAATTGAGGAGCCTGGCACTTTTTCCCGTCGGGGAGAGATTTTTGACATTTATCCCATTTCTCATCTTCCAGTTCGTTTGCATTATTTTGATGATTTGATCGAGGAGATTTTTGAAATCGAGGTAGAAACCCAAAAAACCAAACGAGATAAGAGTTTTCTGGAAGTGTTACTCATACCTGGTGCCGGTTTTTTAACAAAGGATCCTTTTGCCTCTCGATTAAGGGCGAGTCTTCCTCAGGCACAACCCGCTTTTAAAAATAAGTATGAAGCAAGAAAACAACTCTTTTCCAGAATCAGCGAAGGACAATTGTTTGAAAACTATCCTTTATATATACCTTTGTTTTTTGATCGACCCAATACTCTCTTAGATTTTCTCCCGGATAACGCAAAAATTACCTTCTTTAATCACGACAATGGAATCAATAATTTTGAAATGTTCTTCGCAGCCCAGGAAGAGGATTTTCTGGAGCTTTCAGAGAAGGTCGAGAGTACTTCGCTCATTCCCGGTCCTGAAAACTTTTATCTTAAAAAATTTCCTCCAAGACATTTTAAACAATTGTTTATTGATCAATTAGACATCACCGTCAAACTGGATACACCCTTTGATAAAGAGCTTCATCTTAATCTCGAGAAATTAAAGTCCTACCTGCAAACGAAGCTCCAGATATCGGGCAGCATACCGGAAAATAAATATGACTTTATTAAAGGTTGCCTCAAAATTCTACGTCGAGAATTGGATGTCAGGGGAACCCTGGTCGTCAATTACAAGTCAGAAAACGCAAGACAGGAATTAGAATTTCTTTTGGAAGAAAATAAGCTGACCGAGATTGGTACACGTCTGCAATACGTTAATGGGAAACTGGACGAGGGTTTCTATTATAAAAATGAGCATATTTTTGTGCTCTCTGAGGGAGATTTTTTCTCCGTTAAGAAAAAGAAAACGAAACAGGCCAAGGCGACCAATAAAGATTTATTTGCAGAACAACTAGCTACGCTTAAAATTAATGACTTTGTTATACATCGTGATTATGGCATTGGGATCTACAAGGGCCTCGAAACAATCTCAGCGGGAGATCAGCAAAGCGACTATCTAATCATTCTTTATGAGGATAATGATAAGGTTTATGTACCGGTTTATAAATTAAATCTCGTTCAAAAACATGCGGATGCTTCCTCTGGATTAAAAGTTGCCTCCCTCAAATCTAAAAAATTTAGTGAACTTAAACAAAAGGCACGCGGCTCAGTTAAAAAGCTCGCCTTCGACTTAATTAAATTACAGGCCGAGAGGAAACTCAGAGGCGGATATTCTTTTTCCCCGCCCGATCACATTTTCAAGGAATTTGAACTCTCTTTTCCTTTTGAAGAAACAGCTGATCAGGAAAAGGCCATCCAAGATGTTCTCGAGGATATGCAAGGTCAATATCCCATGGATCGTTTAGTCTGTGGTGACGTCGGTTTTGGCAAAACAGAGGTCGCCATGAGGGCCGCGATGAAGGCGGTGCTCGATAAAAAGCAAACTGTCGTTTTAGTCCCAACAACTGTGCTGGCACTTCAGCATTACCATTCCTTTAAACGTCGTTTTGAAAATTTTCCGGTTAATATTAATTTCATCTCCCGCTTCAAGACCGCCAAGCAAAAAAGTGAAGTTATGACTGAGGTGACTGAGGGTAAGGTTGATATTTTAATTGGTACTCATGCCGTTCTTTCAGACAAATTGGAATTTAATGATCTGGGGCTTTTAATCATAGATGAAGAGCATCGCTTCGGTGTGGCCCACAAAGAAAAACTGAAAGTTATAAAGTCAGGAGTCGATGTACTCACCATGACGGCAACACCCATTCCCAGAACACTCCAGTTATCATTTCTCGGTATTCGGGATCTGTCTTTAATTCAGACCGCTCCACCCAGAAGACAGGCGATTAAAACCTACATTATTAAAGAGGACGATCTCACCCTGAAATCGGCGATTGAAAAAGAATTATCCCGGGGTGGACAAATTTATTACGTCCATAATCGAGTTCACGACATTGAAGAACATGAATTGTTTTTAAAAAAACTTGTGCCCAAAGCAAGAATTTCAGTTACGCATGGGCAAATGAATGAAAGGGAGCTGGAGAAGAGAATTAATGATTTTTACAATCATAAATCCGATATTCTTCTGGCCACCACCATTATTGAATCAGGTATCGATATTCCCAATGCCAACACGATGATTATTGACCGCGCAGATACCTATGGCCTGGCGCAATTGCATCAGTTACGGGGAAGAATCGGACGCTCGGATCGAAAGGCATATGCTTATTTCATTGTGCCTGAAAACAAAATTCTGAGTGAGACGGCGCAAAGAAGACTTCAGGCACTACAAACTTATGCAGAAATGGGTTCTGGTTTTGCTCTGGCATCATCGGACATGGAAATTCGCGGTGCCGGAGATATCCTGGGTGGAGAGCAATCAGGCCATATTGAGGCGATTGGTCTCGAGTTTTATATGGATCTTTTACAGGAAGCGGTCCAGGAAATTAAAGGGGAGCAGAGAGTCTCTGTTAAAAATATCGAAATTCAAGCACCTTTTTCTGCCTTCATTCCAAATTCCTATATACCAGATCATGGCCTTCGCCTGAAATACTACAAACGCCTTTCCAACTGCAATCAACTTAATCGCCTGGAAGAAATCATCTCGGAATTAAATGATGCCTTCGGGATGACCCCAAAAGAACTTGAAGCCTTGTATTCAATCCTGCGCTCTAGAATCATTTTTCAGCCTCTGGCGATCAGGTTGGTAAAAGTGTCCGGCGCTCAAATTGGAATTTTCTTTGATCAGGAAATACTTAACTGGAATCATCAACTAAGAGATAAGATGTTGAAGTTCTTCATTAATAAACCCAAATTTTATAAATTAAACCCGGACTCTTCGGTCAATGCTCTTTTTAAGGAGTCAGTGAGTCATCATGTGCTTCATGAATTTGCAAAACATATTGCAGCGGAAATGGGTGTATGATACCGTTTTTATTAAAAAGTTATTAAATACCACAGGGATGTGTATGAAAAAATTTTCTCTCATAATCGTTGCAATAGCGATTGCTCTACCGGCGTTTGCTCAAAAAAATCAAGTGGTGGCCACCGTTAATGGACGCCCCATAACAAAAAATCAATTTGAAGAATATCATCTGCAAAATTTGAAGTTCGTCGGCCAGAGAAAAATAACAAAAGAAGTTTCACTTCAAGATCTGGTTAATCGAGAACTCGGCATACAGAAAGCTAAAAAATCTGGCGTTGATAAAGATCCAGTTGTGGTGTCGAAACAAGAAGATATTCTTTTTCATGCACAAATTTCCAAAGACCTGGAAAATGAGTTTAAAAAAATAAGCGTCACAGATGAAGATGTAAAAACCTACTACGAACAAAATAAAGAGTATCGTACTGCACACATCTTGTTCCGTCTAAGGGCTGAACCAACACCAGAAGAAGTGAAGGCCGGCTTTGCACAATCCATGGAAATTTCAGCAGTTCTTCAAAAAGAACCAGACAACTTCGCCAAATATGCCAATAAGTTTTCCCAAACCTCCAATGCACCCGTCGGGGGAGATCTCGGTTTTCAGCCACCTACTCGAATGGCACCTGAATATTTTGAGGCGATAAGAGGCCAAAAAGTTGGATTCGTTTCAAAACCAGTCAGAACTCAGATGGGCTATCACGTTATAAAAATTCTTGGTGTTAAGTCTTATGATCAGGTCGACAAAAACTTGTACAAGAAAATTATTTACGATAAAAAAAGAGATGCCCTTATTGAAGATTATTTCAAAAATATGGCAAAGGGTGCAGAGATAAAGACAAACCCTAACCTTTTATAATTGTAGATCAGTGAAAAAAATTATTCTTTTCATCATCCTGAGCATCGCAAACAGCCAAGCTCAGGATAAAAAATCTTCCGAAAAACTAATCGACAAAATAGTTGCTGTCGTTAACACACGAGTTATTTCCTTATCTGAAATAAAGCGCGCCGAGAAAACCTTGGATGCAAGAAGGGAGATTTCTCCTCTCATTTATTCTGAAAAAAAATATTCCCAAAAAGAACTTCTCGACATTATGATCAAATATTTCATTATTCGAGAGAAGATCAAT
>CAXNNO010000214.1:0-4906 GCA_964203555.1 Bacteriovoracales bacterium | reverse complement strand
TCATATCATTATGTCCATTATTTCTAATTACACTCCTGATTGTTTGGTTGAGGCGTCAGTGGAGTGCCCCGTTGAGGATTTGGGTTCATTTGCAGGCAATATTTCGGCCAGAGAATTCGCTGAGAAGTTCGCTACGGCAGTGAGAATAGCAGAAATAGATCCGAACCGGGCGGTTACTCATAATAAAGGCATTATGAATGGCATCGATGGAATCGTCATTGCAACCGGAAACGACTTCCGGGCAATAGAAGCTTGTGCTCATGCTTACGCTGCCCGCGATGGTCAGTACCGGTCACTTTCTTCGGTCACTCTTTCCGGCGATGTCTTCAAATTTACGCTGAGAGTCCCCTTGGCCGTTGGAACTGTTGGTGGACTCACTTCACTTCATCCCTTGGCCAAAACCTCTCTGGCGATACTGGAAAATCCTACCGCCTCAGAACTCATGCAGATCATGGCGGCCGTCGGTCTGGCCCAGAATTTCGGGGCGGTAAAATCGTTAGTTACAACTGGCATTCAAAAAGGTCACATGAAGTTACATCTCCTGAATATTCTTAACCAACTTGAAGCCAATCAGAACGAAATAGAAAAAGGGAAAGAATATTTTTCCAACAAGGTTATCTCTTTTACCGGGGTCCGTGATTTTTTAAAAATGATCAGAGGATAATAGATGCAAGATCAGTATTTTTATGGACACGGAAAGCTCTTACTCTCTGGAGAGTATTTTGTTTTAGATGGTGCAGAGGCATTGGCGCTACCCACGACCGTTGGGCAGAGGATGAAGGTGAGGTACCGTCACTCCTATCAACCCGTTCTTAATTGGAAATCCATAGATCACACCGGCAAGACCTGGTTTGAATCAAATTTTGAGTTCTGGCATTTTAACTCCATCAAGGCCTCAAACGAAGTGACTGAGAAGTTCGTTGGAAATGCTCTCAAGGCCGTGAGGATGCAAAATCCCCACTTCCTCAGAGATGATATGGATGTATTTGTTGAAACCAAGATTGAGTTTCCTCTTGAATGGGGACTTGGATCAAGTTCTTCTTTTATATACAATGTTGCCCAATGGGCCTATGTCAGTCCGTTTGAGCTTCTAAAGAAAACTATCGGTGGCTCCGGCTACGATATCGCCTGCGCCCAGGCCATGGGTCCAATCAGGTATAAAAAAAATGATGGAAAACCACAATGGGAAGCCGCCCCTTTTGACCCTCCCTTTAAGGATCAGATTTATTTTGTTTATCTTGGTCAAAAACAAAGTTCAGAAAAAGAAATACTTAAATACGCAGAGATGAAAATTGAAAATAAGGGCCAGATTGTCTCAGAAATTTCTCAATTGACTCGTGAGATGATTCACTCAAATGAACTTTCAACTTTTAATAAAGTAATCAGGCAGCATGAAGACATTGTTGGCCAAGCATTGGGGTACACGAAAGTCAGGGATCTGTATTTTTCGGACTTCTGGGGTGAAGTGAAGTCCCTCGGAGCATGGGGAGGGGATTTTGCTATGATCACCTCTGATCGCTCCCCCAATGAGACTCGCGAGTATTTTCAAAATAAAGGATTCACCACGGTGATACCCTTTTCAGAAATTATCTATTCGGAATTCAGCAGATGAGTTTTCTTTCACCCTTTGAAAGTTTAGTCCCTCAAGAGTTTGAGACCAGGTGGCGCTCACCCTCCAATATAGCTTTTGTGAAGTATTGGGGAAAAAAGGGGCATCAGATTCCCGCCAACCCCTCCCTCTCAATGACTTTGAAGGAATGCTTCACAGAAACTTACGTGAAGTTCACTCCTTTGGGTGAATTCAAGGTCGAGCTCTATCTGGATGGAAAAAAATCAGACAAATTTGCCTTGAAAATTGAAAAATACCTTTCTTCGCTGGATGAGCTTCCCTGGTTGAAAAATATTTCATTTCTTATCGAAACTTCAAATACTTTTCCCCACGGAACGGGGATTGCGTCCTCTGCCTCGGGACTTTCAGCATTTGCACTTTGTCTGACAGATTATTTGTTTCATCTGAGTGGTGAACAAAATAATCGACTCAATGTTGCAAGCTACCTCGCCCGTCTTGCCAGCGGAAGTGCCTGTCGCTCGATTTATGGCGGATTTTCAACCTGGGGTCATGAGAGTGATCTATATGCAACTCCCTTTGAAGTTCATCATGATTTTTTGAGTCTGAGAGATTCTGTTCTGGTCGTGAGTGTCGATGAGAAGGAAGTTTCAAGCACTGCCGGTCACGGTCGCATGGAGGATCATGCTTTTGCAGAGGCACGATTTTTACAGGCAAAAAACAATTTTAATTCCATGTCCGGAGCACTTAAAAATGGAGACATGGAGTTCGTGGGAAAAATCCTTGAAAGCGAGGCCCTTAGTCTTCATGCAATGATGTTGACCTCACCCCAGGCCTACACACTTCTTAAGCCTCAAACATTATCAGTCATCAACATGATCTGGAGCTTCAGACGGGAAACAAAACTTCCCTTATACTTCACGCTTGATGCCGGGCCTAACTTGCATTTGATTTATCCTGAAGCGTATGAGCAAAAGATTCAAACTTTCATTAATTACGAACTTCTACCGATGGCCAATAACGTGATACACGATCAAAGAGGTGAGGGGCCCCAAAAATGTTGAAATCTTTTCCTGCGAAAGTTTTACTTTTGGGGGAGTACACGATCCTGAACGGTTCTAAAGCTCTGGCCCTACCCTACCACGCCCTCCATGGAGAATGGACATTTGAAAAAAATGATTCCGAGGCAAGACACAGCTCCAGAAAAAGCTTAAGAGCCTTTATTGAAAAATCAGGTGCTACTTCTATTGATGTAGAAAAAATGAGATCAGAGTATTTTGACGGACTTTGGTTTAATTCCTCCATACCTCAGGGGTTTGGGTTGGGAAGCTCAGGAGCGGTGATTGCTGCCATCTACGAGCGCTATGGGAAAGCTCTCGGAAATATTCAGGACGATAAAAAAGGACTCGCTGGGCTTGAAGATTTTTTTCATGGCTCAAGCTCAGGCCTTGATCCCTTGGTGAGTCATCTTCAAAAACCACTCCTTATTCATGATTTTAGTCATGTTGAAATTTTGCCAACTGGTCCCGATCTCAAAGGCTTTTTTCTTCTCGATACCGGTAAACCAAGACAAACCGGCCCCCTCGTGACTATTTTTCAAGAAAAAATGAAGGATCCTCAGTTCAAGCAAGGTTGCGCCGATATTTTAGCTAAAGATGTCAATTATGCGATCAATGCAGTGCTGAGCAATGATTCAGCGAACCTATTTCATCACCTCTGGCACATCTCAAAATTTCAATGGGAGTATTTCCCAGAAATGATTCCCACAAAAGAGCGCGGACTCTGGACAAGAGGTCTTGAAACAGGTGATTATATTTTTAAACTTTGTGGAGCAGGTGGAGGTGGATTTATCCTTGGCTACAGCCATAAATTCACTTTCGATGAAATGCGCCAATTACTTAATACTCATCAGTTGAGGGATCTAAAATGAAATTATTTCTAGCCTTATTGTGGATGTCACCATTACTTTCCTTCGCACTTCCATCCAAGGAAGTTCAATTTCAATCCAGTCTTAAAATGGTGATTGAGAATTCAACAAAACCAGACGTTCGTCCTGGCATGGTTGTGGCAAGTCCAAGCCGAAGTAATCCCGATTACTATTATGACTGGGTTCGTGATACTGCCCTTACTTATAGATCTTTGATTGATTATTATGAGCTTAAAAAAGATCAGAAAATAAAAAAAATGATCTTCACTTGGGTTGATTCAGAGGCCTATCGTCAGAACCAGCCAACATTTACTGGGCTGGGGGAGCCGAAATATTTTATTGATGGCTCGGGATACACTGGTGGTTGGGGCCGCCCACAAAATGATGGCCCTGCTCTGCGCGCGATCTCCATGATTAAATTTGCCAATATTCTTTTGAAAGAAGGTAACCAGGATTACGTTCTAAAAGTTCTCTATCATGGAGTCCTTCCAGCAAATTCAGTCATTAAAAAAGACCTAGAATATACGGCCCACAATTGGAGAGATCCAAGTTTTGATCTGTGGGAAGAAGAAAGTGGAATGCATTTCTACACGCTTCTTGCCCAGTACACCGCTCTTCAGGAAGGTTCAAAACTCGCTCAAGAACTGGGTGATGGAGCGGCCTCATCGTTTTATAAACAGCAATCGGCTTTCATTGCAGAAATGTTAAAAACTGAATTTATGGATTCCGAAATCGGAATTAAAGCATCAGTACGTCGCGTGAATGGTGGATTGGGTTATAAGCATTCAAACTTAGATGTCGCCCCTCTCTTGGCCCTGCTTCACAATTCTCCTTATCAGAAACTTTTTAACATGCGATCGACGCCTGTCCGTAAGTACGTTAAATCCCTGATTGAAACTTTTCAAAATCTTTATGGTGTTAACAAGGCCTATCCTGAATTAGGGGTTGGCATTGGTCGCTATCCTGAAGACCGTTATGACGGTTACGAAACGAGCGGCGTGGGTAATCCCTGGTTCCTCTCCACCCTTGCTCTTGGTGAGTACTATTGCCTCGCCCGTCAGGAAACGCGAAGTCTCAGATTCGATGACATGGTAGAAAAACAATTTGTCCGGGCCTTATTTCACTCTGATCGCAGAGGTGGCTTTTCTGAGCAGTTCAATCATCAAACAGGAATCATGCAAGGTGCCCGAGAGCTAACCTGGTCACACAATGCATTTATGACTGCCATGATGAGATGCCAGTTAATCTAGACAACTTTTTGATGACCCACAATCCCTTCAAGGTTTGGGTCATCGTTGACTTATTTTTTAGTGTTCTAATTTTTGAGAGTTGTCTTCAGTTTTAATCAGAGACAATTTAACCGCATAGGATAAAGATTTTGCGGGCATGAAATGAAAATCTTTTTGCTCCCT
>CAXNNO010000213.1:0-4913 GCA_964203555.1 Bacteriovoracales bacterium | reverse complement strand
AAGGAGATCCTGTAACAACGACTCCACCGGCAAGAAGAGGGTTTAAATCAACATCAATAAACTTAGCTTGATCTACAACCTTAGTTTCCCAAAGGAGAAGACCTTCATCTCTGGATATCGCCCCTACAAAACCATCTGCAAAACCTAATATGATTTTATTGCCCACAACTAAGGGTTTCGTGGTTCTTTGAAGTGTTGTCGTTACCGGAACGGCCCGCTTGTAAACCCAAAGTATCTTACCCGTCTCAGAGTCGAGGTAAACGACTTGATGACCTCTGAGATAAATGAGCATTCTGTCTTTATCAAAATGAGGGGCACTCTCAATGGGAGAACCAAGATCGATGGCGTATTTTAATTTACCTGTCAGATAGTGCCTGACAAAAAGGCGGCCGTTAAGACCACCATAAGCAACATGGTCTTTAAAAAATTCTACGGCACCACCAAGAGGAGTCTTCTCGTTTTGAGACCAAAGCACTCTTCCGGTTTCTAAGTCATAGGCCGACATGACTCCGTCCAAGCTTCCCATGTAAACAATATCATTAAAAATTCTGGGCGCCCCAAGACCAATGGGCAGATTCCCGGACTCGTGGGCGGGGTCAAGATTTTTAGACCATTTAATCCGGAAAAAATTTGTTTTTTTCTCCGGAGCAGACGTCCTGAAAGAAACACAACTAACAGTTAAGAGGAGTAAAAGGACAAACCTCATTGGGCCATCTGCTGAAGATAAAGCTTGGCCAATTTGGCCATTTCATCGTTTGGAAAAGTATTCGTGATGTATTCGAACTGAGACTGGGCCTTTCCTTTTTCGCCTTTGGTTAAATAGAGACGTCCAAGCTCGAGTGAAATTTTCGAAGACATAAGTCCGTCCTTTAACTCGGCCATTGGAGCAAGGACCGCAATGGCAGCGTCTATTTTTCCCAATTTCTCTAGAACAACCGCTCTTTGTATATTAAGAAAAAATGTCAGGACAGGCTGATCAACCATACCAGAAGTCTTCGTCAGGATTGCCTCAGCTTCTACTGCATTTCCTTTCTCATAAAGAAATTTACTCATTTCCAGAACAACCGGAACCATCACCGGACTTCCTTGGACATCAGAATTAAGCCCTTCGAATGCCTTAACCAGTTCCGGCACTGAAGTCTTTCCTGATTTGGTATCTGCCCAAATTCCAGTTTGAAATTCAAAGGCCTTAATGGAATTTTCAACGGCGGCATTTTTTTTCGATTGTCCCCAAAAAATATAGCCAGTCGAACCAATCAGTATCGCCAGAATTAATCCGAAAAAGATTTTTCTGTTTTCGTAGACGACGTGACCGAGATCAGTTTTGTTAAGAGTTTGTTCAAGCGTCTGAATTTGAGTAGCTTCACTCATTTTTTTAGTCCTTTTTATCTTTAAAAATACCCTAGAAGTTTAAAACTCCTCTTCGTGCGTTGTCAAAGATCAAAAGATTCCCTAGACTTAAAAGTATGAAACAATTATTTCTGATTTTAAGCCTACTCTTCACACTTCCTGCTTTAGGGGCCGATCTTCGTGGTAGAGTCGGAGTCGGGGCAACGAACCAACTTGCCAATGGGGTTTCCGCCCTCTCCTTAAAAATTCAGCAATCAAAGACTTTTGGCCTGGGTGCCGTGCTAGGATTTAAATCCAACGAAGACCACACCTTGTACGGAGCGGGAGTTAAGTTCTACCGCATCATTTTTGACGAACCACAGCTCAATTTTTATCTTGCTGGACTTTTTGCCACACAAAACTACCTGGATGAAGCAGAAGGTAAAACGAAACAAGGCCTTCAACTTGATGGAACACTTGGATCGGAATTCCATTTTTCGGGCATGGAGAACATTGGCTTTTCTTTTGAATTCGGTCTCTCGGCACGTCAATCAGATACAACAGGAATCAACTTCCAAACACTGGGGGATCAGTTTTTAAAAGCTGCATTCCACTTCTATCTTTAACCCTATGTTGAAGTTCATCCCGTGCCTTATTATTCTTTTTCTCTCATTTTCTGTTTTCTCACAGTCCTCGGATCAAGTGATGCAGGAAGTGGAAGACGATCTCACTCCTGGATCTGATATTTTTTCCGATTTCAATGAAGATCTTGAAAGTGCCCAGGTTCTTGAAGACGAGCGCTTCTATCGATATGGGAGGTTTTTTTCGGTGAATTTGGGTGGAGGATTTACGACTTTCACCGGTAATCGAGGAAAGGCCTATAATGATAATCACCCAACCTTTCACTTATCGAATACCTACTTCCTGGATTTTCAAAAAGCTATTTTGCTGGGCCTTGAGTATTCAAAGCACACAATGATACTGGACACAGTGGTGAATGGTTACCCCACTCAGGGAATCTTAGGAGCTGTAGTCACCGACTACACTCGCGTTTTTGTGGGGTATAAATATTATATCGATACAACCGATCTCGGAACGGCCATCACCTACTCCAACCCTCACTTCATCGGGAGACTTGAGTACTGGTATCAATCCACCACTTTCATTGATAAGGAAAGTATTCCAAAGGATTCCGGCGGCGGGCTCGGCTCAGGTTTAGGGGTTGGACTGGAGTTTCCCATAGAGCTGAGACAATCCTATTTAAGCGTTGAAGCACTTTATCATGTCGTTAACTTTTATGATAAGTTCACCCAGGACTTTAGACAAAAACCAAATGATGAAAATAGCACATACGGCTATGAAGACTTAACGGGTAATGTTTTTTCGCTGATTTTTACTTACAACTTCACATGGTAAGATCATAAAAGGGGCCGGCCATGAACCGGCCCCTGAGATTAGGTTCGTTTTTTCTCTACCTTACGCATTCTTCTTTCTATATCAGTTGATGTTCTAAAAATAAGATGAACCGGTGTATTCGTGAGATCGAATTCTTTACGAAGCCCGTTGACCAGGTATCGCTTGTAGTTTTCAGGAATCCCCTGAGACTTATTACTGAATAGTAAAAAAGTGGGGGGGCAGGATTTGAGCATTGAAGCGTATTTTACCTTGAAGCGAACTCCGTTAGTTTTTCTAACGATAACAGGATTAGCATCTGTAAGATTGAGAAAGCAGCGATTCAGTGCTCCTGTAGGGATTTTTCTGTTTCTAATCACAATTGTTCTTTTAACTGCTTCTCTTAGATAATTGATGTTTCTATTCTTTTGTGCAGAAATGGTAACAAGCTGGCAAAAATTGAGCCAAGGCACATCGTCTCGAAGATTTTGAATCCATTCTTTTTTCTTCTTCTGATCGGTAAACACCTCTTTTAAAAGATCAATCTTATTCAAACAAATAATGACCGACTTTCCTTTCTCAAGAGCGATATCACATAGGCGCCTGTCCTGGTGAGTGATGCCTAAAGTTGAGTCAACCATAAATAAAACGATATCAGATTCAGAGATCGCTCTTAGCGAGCGATAGACGGATTGAGTTTCAATAAACCCTTCGACGAGTTTTGATTTCCTGATACCTGCGGTGTCTACGAGCTTAATCGAGCGCCAGCGGTTTTTAATTTGAGCGAATTCAAGGTTGGCAACTTCCTCTTCAGGACCGTTATCCCAATTCTTTTCAATCTCTCTTAGGATGTCTTTTTCCGTATAAAGCTCAGCTCCCGTATTCGCCTCATCGAAAGAAAACTCAGATGATGCCTCTGAATCTGTATCATCATCTTCAAAGGCGGATTCGCTCATCTGGCCAAATTCCACATAAACTTTTTTCTCTTCCTCTGAAAGCTCATCTTCATCTACAGAAATATTAAGATCAACGTCCCCTGAGTCCTGAAAACGCTTAAGCTCATCAAACATCTCTTCATTATTTTTTCTGAACTGATTGTCTCTTGGAGTTAAAATATCAACATCAGGTCCGAAATAAAGATCGACGTAGCCTTCAATCGGATCAACTGTTGTGCCTGCAATTTCAGAGACAAGCGCCCTTTGAGCACCTATAAGGCAATTTAACAGTGTTGATTTTCCGGCGTTAGGTGCTCCAATAATCGCCACCGCACCAACAACATCATTCTCAGGCAAAACACCTTTTTGGATGTGCTCCTGATTGGCAGCTTCCGTCTCTTTAAACTTAACAGTCATTTTAAGAAGCTTTTCACGGATATCGTAGAATCCCCGATTGTGCTCTGCCGAGACTCTCAGCATATTTTCCTCATCAAGACCGAGAGTATAGAAATCATACTGATCCCCTTCTTGCTTCTCGGTATCAAACTTATTCATAACAAGCCAGAAGGGTTTTTTTGTCGATTTAATGTAGTCGCAGATTCCCTTATCGAAAGGAAGAAGACCTTCTCTGACGTCGACAATAAAAAGCACGAGATCAGATTCATCGATGGCAAGCTTTGCATGATCGGCCATGATGTTGAAAAACGGATCTACATTATTTTTTTTCTTCGGGTCAATATCAATTTTTTCGGGGTAAAAACCACCCGTATCCACCAGAATGATATCGTCATTAAAAGTTTCCCCGTCAAAATACTCTTCCAATTTTACGATCCCATAGTGCCGATCCCGGGTAACACCGGGTTGGTCATGGGTCATTGCCAGATGCTGCTTTTTCATCAGTCGGTTAAAAATCGTGCTCTTGCCGACATTGGGTCTTCCAATAATGGAAACGACCATAGATCTTTGACTCATTTTTTCCTCCAAACACGTGCCGATTTCTGTGTACGAGGAAGTCCTATTTCATCAAGTACATAATTATTACTCATCCATTTCGGTGAAACCTTCACGTGAAGGTTCAAGTGAACTTTACCACCAGTCATCGCCTCAATTTTTTTTCGAGCGTTGATACCAATTTCCTTGATCACAGAACCACCCCGACCGACGACGATTGCACGCTGAGAGGGTCTATTAACAAGAATGGAGGCCGAAATATGGGCCTCAGGAATGGCATCTTCGTCTTTTTTACGCATATCTTTA
>CAXNNO010000212.1:0-4920 GCA_964203555.1 Bacteriovoracales bacterium | reverse complement strand
GGGTATCACAGGCGGCAGATAATAAAAGGAGCGCTAAAATAGATAGGTATTTTTTTTTCATGAAAAACCTCGTAACCAACTGATGCAATGTTCTTTTCGGAATTCAAATTTTTTTCATGAGTTTTAAATCGATACCGATAAATGATGTGTTCCACTTTTTTCGTGTTATTCAAGGTTTACAATGCGTTGGGTGATTTTAGTTTTATTCTTTTTCGGGGTTCTCCTCTATGGGGCCTTTAATTTTATTAAAGGCTACCCCTTTCGATTGTATTCAAATTGGATCATAGACCAGGAGTGGAATAAATATTATTCGATACCCGGATATCGAACTCAGTGGCTCGGCCCGGAAAAACGCCTGGAAATGCCCCCTTTCAAAGAAGACTACCAACAGCTTTGGAGGCAATTCCCATTACGAAATTCAAGGCTGCCATTACCCGTCAGGCATCCGCTTTTTCAGACGGTCCCGATTCTGGAGATTGAGGATAAAAACAAGGCCCCTCTTATTGGAATTATTTTTCTCAATCCCGGTGGAAAGGAAATCTCAAGAGTCAACACTTTGCCGGTTTCTTTACTTCGGGATCATTCCCTGGGCCAGGAGCTTTTTAAGCTTCCATTCATCAGAAACAAAATTTTAAAAATTCCTCCCGCCAAACTCTGGCAAGATATCTTTTCCCATAAAATCCTGCCCATTCGTAAGCCACTTAATGACATGATTTATGATCTCTATCTTTTGCATTTGAGATCAAAAATTCTCCCTCCTGGAACGGTTAAATACGGTCTTCTTAATGATGAGAAGGCGATCGTGGAAATAAATTCGAAAAACAAGGATTTTGTCATTGAGCTTGTTCTTGATAACAACAATGGTCATATCTTTTCCTATGTCCTGAAAACAGAATTAAAAAATGAAGTCTCTTTAAAACTTCGTTCAAAACTTTTGGAATCAATTGTTTTTTCAGCAGAAGATCCGGCGATGGCGAAATTTTTGTACACAGAGTTCAAGCAACTGAATTTTGCCCGACAAGTTGATCAGGAAGGAATGCTCTATCTTTTATCCGCCTGGTCTCAAAACCATTCAGACCTTGAAATGTTTAAGGAGATGGTCTTTTATCTTGAAAGAGGAAAAAATACCTCCGCTCAATTAAAACCCATATACTCCTTCGGGATGAAATATTTTGGTAAAACCTTTTCGACGAGAAATGTTTTTACCGATAATGATGATCCTAATATTGTGCTTCAAAGGAAAATAGAGTTAGAGAAAATTGAAAATTCACATGAAGCGCAGAAAGAAAAAGGAAAAACTCCCGTTGAACCGGAACTGTCACCGGATGAGAAAATGAATCTTTATCTTAAAAAAGCAAAAGAAGAAGCACCCGTGGAAAAATCAGATATGGTGATTCATTAAGAATCAAATTTTTCAAAACCACTGATCAGAACTTCGGTTAAAATGGGTTTTAGTGAATTTACTTTTCCCGGAATCAATACCTTTTTTACTTCATCCATGTAGATCGAGCGGTTAATTTCTATTTGAATATTGTTGGTTCTGAATTGATCCACATATTCCGTTACAAAACCGCCGACATAAGGGTCATTAAGACTCGCTTCATGACCTTTCAGGCCGAGTTCGCGCTGAAAAAAATGAATGAACTCCGGAACACAGGTCTTTCCTTTTCTATCAGAGAGACAAAAATCTGGTCTATGTAATTTCTGGTGGGGATTTTGCTTCATGTGATAATCAGTGGGACGGGAAGGCATGCTATGAAGATCTATCATGGAAACAAAATCTTTTTTTCGCTTTTCCAATTCCTGAATGGAGGCCTTGAGTAATTCATAATAGGGTCTGTGATAAATTTCAATGAATCTTTCCACATCTTCCGGCGAGGGGTCCTGAATGACCAATCTTTCCCCTTTGGTATTTTCTTTCCAGAAAAGTACGCAATTATGTTCGGCACGATTCAAATCCACGCAGACCCTGTGAACATGGGAAACAAGAACGGCAACTCCGGCCTTTTGCAAGGCCTCAATATCAACCAATTCATGAACCTTATAATCCACATCTTCTTTATAGGCCTTCTCCTGACCCGATAGAAAGGGCAGAAAGTCTTCCGGAATATCCTCCCCGGAATGGGGAATGGATAAAAGACCTCTATACGAGGGCCCCATTGGGGCGTAGTAATCAAATAAGGGGGATTTTTGAGGATGATTAAGTCTGAACATATGAAAAAATTACCATATTTATCACGATAACGTCCATGCGTCTCTTTTAAAACTGTAGGATGAGGTTTATAAATAAGCCATCTTTTAAGAGGTCATTATGAAGTTTCCCGGAAGGCGCAACACCAAGCACTATTTTCCCGTAGAAGATAAGCAGCGTAGTTCTTTTGACGATGAAATTTATCGTCCCGGAAATGCCTTTGTCGTAGGTATTGATCAGATACTGGTGGATATAGAAATACCCGTCGATGATGAGTTTCTTAAGCAACACAATTTCATCAAGAGTGAGTCATTTATTATTGATGATCAGCTCGCTGAAACCATTTATTGGCAGTACAAAAATCGCGGTGAAATTACCGGTGAATTTCCCGGTGGGGCCGTCGGGAATACTCTTCATAATTATTCCATTCTTTCTGACTGTCCTTCTGTCGCATTGGGGACAATTAATAAAAATATCGAAGTCGGGGATTATGCCTACAAATACATCTGCAATACGAGCTCAAAAGTAAACCTTTCCTACCTTCAGCCCTGCTCACTGCCCATGGGAAGAGCGCTTTGTTTTGTTAGTCCTGATTCCGAAAGAACTTTTGCCATCAGTAAGGGGTGTATGAATGATCTCTCGCCTGAGCATCTTCCGACAGAGGTTATTGAGAGGGCCTCCGCTCTTTTAGTCTCGGCCTACACCTTAAGGGACGAAAAATCTCCCATCTTCAAGTCAACACTAAGAGCGCTGGAAATTGCAAAGGCGTCCAATGTTCCGGTCGTTCTAACACTCGGAACGAGCGGACTTGTTCAGGATAAAAAAGATTTCTTAATGGAAATCATCCCTCAATACGTCTCGATTCTTGCCATGAATGAAACGGAAGCGCTGACCCTGACTGGAATCAAAGATCCCCTCCTGGCCGCAGAGAGGACCTTGGATTTTGTGGATATGGTGCTACTCACTGTCGGAGCGCGAGGTCTGTATATCGGGGCCCTGACTGATGCCGAGGTTGCCCGACCGACGAAGGAGTCATTACACACAAAATCCATCGTGGAATACAACAAGTATGAATATTCCCGTGCCCAAAGAAGAGACCAGATTAATGAATTAAAAAAGGTCTACACTCACATTAATCCGTTTCGCGGGGGCCCTTTGAGGATTAAAAATACCAACGGAGCAGGGGATGGCGCCCTGGCGGCGGTTCTTCATGATATTTCGGCAAATGTTTATCACCGGAATAAGGTTCCCAATTCACCCAAGCACACGACTGAATTTCTAACTTATTCATCCATTTCTCAAATTAGTAAGTATGCCAATCGTGTTTCTTTTGAAGTTTTAACTCAGAACTCGCCAAGACTTTTAAAAGGTCTTCCAGAAAGGGAGGACGGCCTTGAAGAAGCTTATTGGGCAAAATAAAGATAATGACACAAAATCAAACTAAGAAAGAAGCCCTCTTTAATGAAGTGAAGGGCTCTCTTTTTGAATATCTTGTTGCCAGAGAAATTGCCATCCTCGGAAATGAAGAACTCAGCTTTCAAAAATCTCTGGACGCAAATTACCTGAACGTTCTTTCTCAGCAGGATCGGATGGTGAGACAGTTTTATCCCGAGATGCTTCCCTTCCTCGTTGACGCCTCTAAACTCACCGCCCAGCATATCATTAACTATTTTAACGAAATCCCAACAGCGCCAAAGGTTGTGGGGAAATTTTCTAATTCTTCAATCAGCTCAGAATTACATGAAGCGGATATGCTTCTTAGTTTAAGAGATGTTACCTGTCCGGTCAGTCTTAAAATAAATAAGAAAAATGCCTTCGTGAACACCAAAAGTGGTGGGGTTAAAAGTTTTTTTTCTCAGTACTTCCCGTTTCTTGATTCGGGAATTCAAAGAGAATTTAATAAGTTCATTGATTTAGAATATAATCGATTGGCAGTTGAGCTGCACGATCTTCATGGAATGGATTACCCCGGCCACTTTAATCTTTGGATATCTAGAGGGTTGTCTGAGCTCCCGGGAGAGCTTGATCCTGATTCAAGAAAAATTCTAAAAAGTTATTACTCAAGGATTGCTGAAAAAATGCATTCAATTCTTGGTCCCGCCCTGAAGGCCCATTTTGAGCTATTTAAAGACGCACTTCCTTCTCTTTTAGGATTCGGCTCTGAAAATATTCTTCAGGTTATTTATTTCCATACTTTTCCCCTTAATAAAAACCCCATGATTGACATTCACTCTCATCAAGATGTCTTGAGTCAGCTCGATAAAGCACTTCTGCGGCCGTTTGGATTCGTTTCGAGTTTTGAGTTTGAAATTGGTGAATGGATACTGCAGATCAGGGTTAAGCCGATGAATAAGTTTACCACGACCGCCATAAAGATTAATTGCAGTGTCAAGGTCAGGCGATCCATTCTTTCTTGATGTCTTCAGAGTTCAGAGATTCAATGATGAATTGATAATCCTTCCGATTGACAAGGCTATGGGCACAGTCCAGCCAAAGAGCGGTGTTGGCACTTGCCAGAAAAACGGTCTTTGAGTGTCCGGCCATGAGAACATTCTTTTTTAAATTTTGAATAATGAGTGATGAAATAAGTTCTTCATTCATATCAATCAGGAGATTTTTTGAGGGACTGATAAGTCCTTTGATAAGGCTTACGAGAAATTTTTCCCAAACTTCAGCTTCAATGACTTTTTTTTCAGGTTTTTTAATTAACTTCACCAGTGTGATTTGCT
>CAXNNO010000211.1:0-4924 GCA_964203555.1 Bacteriovoracales bacterium | reverse complement strand
AATTTCTTTGCTTGCTTTGGAGAGATGAAACCATTCTCCAACAAAATATAAACTGAGCTGGGACCTTTTCCCCCAGATAGGCGTGCAATCTGGGCATCTAAAAAATCCTCTACTTTTTTATAGTGCTCAGTTTTTTCAACGAAATTTTTCAAAACATCGGCCTGTTCCATGTCTGGGAACTTCGTGAAATTTTTTACAAATTGATCACTTTTACTGTTGTAGGTCCCAAGCACATTATAATGCTTGAATAAAACCATCTTTGCCTCTTTGTAGAGGCCAAGGGCGATATTATTATCACTTGTGCTGCCCATCTGTTCATGGATGTAGCCACCAAATATTTTTGCAAGGAGGTCATCCTTGTAAACCGGTTTTCCAGATGTAGTTACTTTATAATTTTCTAGTAGAGAGTTCCATTCAAGCAAAGTACTGCGACTCGCTGTCAGGTGAAATTGTTTTTCTTTGGGAGAGAGTTGTTTTGCTGACACGTCTTTCGAATTGATGACTTTATCATTGTCATTTCTTTGTTCAACTTTGTGTGACTCATATTCCCCATTTTGATAAAGATTATAATGATTAAGTGCTTGATAAAACCTAATCATTGATCGTTCATATGTATCGCCGTAGTAATTATCCAAATTTTTGTTACCTAGGGCGGACACAATTTTTTTTGAAATGGAAACTGTATAAAGCTCGTCACTTAATTCTCTCGCCTTATCAAACTGGGTGAGTGATTGGTAATAATGACCGTTCAAGTGATGGAGGAGGGCCTCCTCCATCAACTTTAACAGGGCGGAGTTTTTTTCTGGATAAAATTCTTTACTTTTAACTATCTCAATAGCTTCTGGTATTTTGCCATTCTTTGTTTCGAATCGGATTTTTTCATGCATCTTTTGGCTGCGAGTGGCGCAGCCAATGGCCAAAAAAAAGACAACTGATAATGTTAAAAGACTTTTCATATTTAGATTTCCAATTACCAGCCGGTACTACTTTTTTCAGAATATTTCTGTGCTTTTGTATTTACTCTTAAAACTTCTTCGGAAGACTCAATCTCGGTCATTCTCATATTAATGGAGTATTGCTTGAGAGTCTTGCCACCTCTGGAAGCAGGTTGCATCCGAACACTTCCGAAAATCAGTATATCAGCTCCAGACTGCTTTCCGATTTGTCTGACATCTTCAGGCTTGACCATGCCATCATTTTGGTACTTGATTTCTTTTAAAATGTTATCTCTTTGTTGAGCATCAATGAGTGTAAATTCCCCGGTTGCAGAGAATTGATTGAGTAGTTCATCGTTGATGTTATCAATCGGAAAATAGGCTTCTGATGTTTCGTTTTGAACTTCAGCGATGAATAGTTTTGGCTTTTTCGTTCTCTTCGCAAGATACTTCTGAAATGCTTTGTGACCTTCAATTTTTTTGATTAAGTCTGAAACAGCGTCTACTGTGTCCTTATCAACCCATTTGTCAGTTATATCCAGGGCTAGTTCATCACCTTCTTCCGCATTCACGCGTTTGGCCTTAAAGCTTCCGCAACTAGTTGCAAGAAATGATAGGC
The DNA here is from genome assembly GCA_964203555.1 of Bacteriovoracales bacterium. Lineage (GTDB taxonomy): Bacteria > Bdellovibrionota > Bacteriovoracia > Bacteriovoracales > Bacteriovoracaceae > Peredibacter. The sequence continues at coordinate 3,370 of CAXNNO010000211.1, read as the reverse complement.
AGAGCATTGGAACTAATAATTTCTTCATTTTTTAATCCTTTGATTATCTGAGATTTAAATTCTCAATATTATTTTTAAGAAAATCTTTTATTTTTGGTAATGCCTTCTCTGAGGCCTGGTTTATATTCCTGCCGGACTCTGTGACTTCCGTAATAAGGTGACCACTTTCAATGTTTGTCCCTGTCCTCATCGCCTTGATTTTGAGAACAAACTTGAATTTCTCAAATCCCTCAATGTTGATATATTGTTTTTCCGGTAGGTATTGTCCTGTGATAATGTGGGTCGAATCTTTATTCCTTAATTGTCCTGTGGTTGTTCGATATCCCATTTCCGAAATAGTTTGCGCTAAAAAAGTTTCAATTATTTTTGGCCGATCTTCATCCAGAGATATATGAATCACCACCCCTTTGGCAGCTGACTTTTTCTGGGTAAAAATACTTTCATAGGCAAGGGGAGGCAAGATGGATTTCCCCGTCAGAAAATCATACTGCCTATTGAGAATTTCTCGTTTGGAGTAGAGTTTTTCAAGTTTTACTTTCTCTATGTCTTCCCCATCTTTTGAAATGGCGAGCATTTCGGCATCAATAATTTCCATTTCAGATTTGAGGGCAGTTCCGGCTTTTGACTTATTAACCACCGCGAGAGCATAAAACGATACTTTGTCCTCGTAAGTTTTCCTGATCTCTGTACCGGTAAGTGCCGTTTCTGTTGCCTCATCTATATTTTCGGAAACATCCTCCTCGATTTCTCCTCCGGATGATTTTAATGAAGTTGAAAGCTTGGATGAAATTTTGTTCGTGAAAATTTTACTCAAGGAGATGCGTGCATTTCTTTCAGCAATAGTCCTTGTTCCCCCAGTACCAACTGCACACAATTCAGAAATAGAGCAGCCCTTCTTTGAGTCTGATAACCAATCCGGTGATGCCATGGCATGGGTTGTCATCAAGAGACCAAGTAATAAAAGATGCTTCTTCATTCTGGAAATCCTCAATCTCTTGGAGTTTAAGACAGCGCAGCTAGGAATTCGAGACGAGGCCTTGCTTCGTTTAACCAGGCCCCGCTCGCAATGATTACTTATTCTTCTGTTGAATCTACTTTAACCGGTTTTTCCAAATCACTAAAGGCACTTTCTGCACTCGCCAGGGCCTTTTCTGCTTTTTGTTTGACCTCTGGATCTCGGATATTTTCAATAAGTTTTTTTCGGGAATTTTTTACGGCCTTTTCTAATTCTTTTTTAGGCATTTTAAGAAGCGCAAAACAGTTATATTCCGTTTTGTCTTCGGTTGCTCCCAATTCTTCTTTGTATCTTCTTTTTTCCCAAAACGTTTTATGAGTCTGTGCTCCCACTATAAAGGCCTGTGATTCCTGAGCGAGTTGCTCTTCCATGTGCTCAGTCGCCTCATCATTTTCATTCTGAGTCGCTTCGGTGTAAGAATTTTTTAAAAATTGAGCGATTTCTCGTGCAATCTGTGAAGAGGCCCTTGCTTCCGCTGATCGGGTGCAAAGGCGCTGATTGACGTTTTTTGACTCGTTTACAAAATATCGATGCTTCTTTCTTTCCCCAACATCATCACCAAGGATAGGATCCAATATCCACGCCGGGCGCGTTGGTTGATTCGTCTCTAAGATGACATAATCAGGCTTTTCGACTTCTATGACTTCTTCTCTCTTTGCAACCTGATCTTCAGTCATCTCAGATTTCTTTACTGAACTGCAGCCCACAAGGTTTAAACTGAGTATCATGCTCATTCCTAATACCAATTTCATTCTGAATCCTTTTCTTATTTGGTTTTTTTAATCCATAAATAATTTAAATAGTTCGTGTGACTTCTTCATTTCGGACCAATTCAAAAAAAAATTAAATACGAACTTGTCCTCGGCAAATTATCTTCTTTATCGATATTATTATGGTTAATATTGTAGTTTGGAGAAAAATATAAACAAGTATTCTTTCGATTCGCAAATAATAATCTGATTTTTCGTAAGCATCTTTCAATTAAACCTTCTTAGTATGACATTCAGGAGGGGCTTTAATAGTAACGGTCTCATTTCGCCTTTTGTGGCGTTCCGCTCGAGGTTTAGGTGCTCTTTTTCACGGGCTTCATTCGTGATCATATCACTGGATACTTCCGGTATAGTTACCCTACCAAATAATAGATCTTCATACGGCGGATTAGACTGCCTTTGAATCAATTTGTCTCATCACACGAAAAGAGTTTAGTTTTTATAATTCGTTCTGGTTTTTTTACTCTGCGACTTTTATTTCATGTTCACATTCAAGGGTTCGCATTGTTTGAAAAATCTTCGTGAGGTCTAGTAAAACTATCATTGATAAGAATCTCTTTTCGCTGTTAAAGAATCCTCTGACGGAAGTCATCTTTTTTCTATTGAGCAGCTGATGCAACCACTATTAACAGGATCAATATTGGAAAGTTGAGCAAAAATATTTTCAACGAAGCAACCTTTTGTCTCGCTACTTAAAGATCAAATTCTGCCTGCATCTTTAGCCACATTACGACACTTGTTCCTAACACTTCCTCAAGTTCAATCGCAAACTCAGGAGAAATACCACGTTTCCCGTTAACGATTTCATTAATCTTGCGTGGAGTACAGCCAATCAATTCGGCTAATTGAGATTGATTAAGATTCATCTCTTTCATGTATACTTCATCAAGAACTTGACCAGGATGAAGAGGGTTATTGTTTTTAATCATAATTTATCCTTTATGATAGTTTTCAATTTTAACTTCTGAAAACTCACCATTTTTAAATTTAAAGGTAATTGCCCATGGTAGTTGAATGGTCACACTCCACTCTTCCTTACGATCACCCTTGAGTTTATGAAGTCGAATATTTGGTGGTTGTCCCTTAATTTTCAAATCTTCAATCGTGATAGTATTGTGTATGATTGTGAGAAGTGCTTTGGCCCTAATCCATAATTCTTTAGGGAGAGATTTTGATGAATTCTTTTCCCATATTTCTTTCCAGGTTTATTTCCAAAGTTGACTTTTATTATTCCATTATGTCACAAAGTGGAACAAGGTTAAATACACATAAAAAAATGAGTTGAGTTAAATCGGAAATAGTGTGTGGTTGATTTTATGATGGTGTAGGTTCTGCTATAGTAGTCGAATACCTCATAGTTGCAAGGAGTGGTCTCGGTTCAATGGAAACGGGAGGTTTTTAACATCAGTACCATCAAGGTTATTCTGTACACTATCGACCGCTCTGTGAGAGGCAAGAAAAAACAATAAACGAGAAGAGAGTTTGCATGGCGTAATTGATTATAGTAAAATAACAAAAATGGAGTAGATGGATGGGGTTGCCAAAAACCTTGCGTTTTAATGAAGAGTTGGAATACAAAGTAGAA
>CAXNNO010000210.1:0-4925 GCA_964203555.1 Bacteriovoracales bacterium | reverse complement strand
GTTTATGATGATGATGAGAATGACGACGATTAGCTGTCTGACTGCTAGTTTGATCTCATGATTCCCAATAAATCTAGTTTCAAATTTCAGGAACTCACTCCGATAACGGGGGTCAAGCCTTATGTTATCAGGTATTGGGAAACCGAGTTTCCTGAAATTTCTCCGATCACTTCCGATTCCGGCCAAAAAATTTATGCGCGTAAAGATGTAGAAGCGATTCTTAAAATTAAAAAGCTTTTGTTCGACGAAAAAATGACAATTCCTGAAGCAAAAGAATCGATATCCTCCTTTGCTGCATTGGATGGGTCTTCCAATGCTCTGGTCGATGAGAGAAGAGAGGATTTAAAACCTTTAATTTTTCGGGCCCTTGATTTCATCAGAGAGATAAAGTCTAGACGAAATTGGTGATCCATTTCTTAAGGGAAGAGGGGTCTCCAGCTATATTAGCTTCTATAGACGAAAAATTCTTGCTCAGGTTTTCTTGATTGGCCTTAAAGTATTCTTGAATCATTTTATTTGTATGAAAAAGTTTATGTTTAATGAGAAGTTCGCTGAGCTTTGAGTGAGAATGTCTCAACTCATTGAGGGCACTTTCTTCTGAGCGGATAAAGGGATTGATGGCCTTTTCATGATCAGAGATATCTTTGTCCAGTAAATCAGAAAGATCATCTAATAATTGGAAACTGACCCCTATTTGCCTTCCTAATCTGAGAAATTCAATCTTTCCTTTAAGCGTATTCTCCTCTGAGAGAAGATAGGTTCCAAGTGTTGCTAACTGAATGAGTCTTCCGGTTTTTAGTTCATGTATCCTTATGACATTAGCGATATCCATATCGCCATTGGCCTCAAGATCTCGAAACTGACCTTCGATCAGGCCCTTGGCGCCAGTCGTCCAGGACATCAGTTTGTTGATTTCCCTGAAGCGAGGGTGCTTGATTTTTGTTAGCTCTCCAAAGGAAGCGATCAACAAGGCATCGCCGGCAAGAATCGCCTTCCATTCTCCAAAGTGAGCATGAGTTGACGACTTTCCCCGTCTCAACAAATCATTATCCATCGATGGAAGGTCATCATGGACGAGTGTGTAGGCATGATGAATCTCAATCGCCGCACCAAGGTGATAATGATCCTGAGTCACCATTTTATTCAAATCAAGGGCAAGCGCCTCTACAAGTTTTGGCCTGAATAATTTTCCGGCGGGGAAAACAGCATAATCCATAACTTTTAAGAGTTCTGGATTGTGACAGGAGCTGACGAGCGCTCTCTGAATAGCTGAGGTGAACATAAATTCCTTAAGGGGTCATGAGTCTAGGCTGGCCCAGAGTTCCGCCCAATCGAATCTGATAGAAACCATCTTTTTGTTCGTAGTTTTGAAAAAAAAGATCAACCAGAGGAACACTTTGTTTAAAGTCTTCGGTAAATGCAATTTCGCCGGAAAGATTGATGGGGGAGAATGCAAATCCTCCTTCCATAAGGTCAACTCGACCTTTGAAATTTGCTCTCATGGGGGAGTTTGTGTCACCGATAATCATCTTGTTGACGTTGATACGCGGGGGACTTTCTAAATCTGCCTCCACGTAGAGATCATTTACTTTAATATTAGGAGTGGTAAAGCCTTCGACGTTTTGTGAAGGAAGCTGGAGATCAGTCGAGCGTGCTTTGAAATTTAGTTCCTTGAGTGAATTATTACTTGAAAGTAGTGCTGAGAGATCAAGAGTCATAATTCCAGATAGCTTTAGTTTGCCACCAACCAGGGGTTGGAGCCTCGAAAGAACGATTGACTGATCCTTTATGCGAATAAGTCTTTGATTAAAACCTTGAACATAATAAATCGACAACGGTTGCCCATTCATTTCAGTATCGATTTTGAAGGGAAATCCGAAAGGAGCAAAACTGATGAAATGGAAGTTGATTTTTACAAAACTAAATTTTAAAGGCGCACCTGCATTTCCGGTGCATCCACCCGGAAGCGTAAGATCTGAGATGACTAGCTTTGGCATGATCCATTCCATGCGAATTTCATCGAAATCAGGACGACAAGCTGTTCCCTGAAGATTTTTCTTCATGAAGATCTTAAGCTGATCACCCATTGGGTAGTAGTTAAGAAACGCCACCGAAAAAATAATGATCACAATAATCGGATAAAGGTAGGCCTTGACCCTGCTCTTATAATTAATTTGTTCAAGAGATTGAATTTCGCTCGAAAGGGCCATTACTCTTCCTCTGGATTCTGAGAGTTTCCGTAGTGTAGAGCATGAAATTTACCCTGGAGAAGGTTCGTATCAGAGTTTCGAACAATATCGACGGATTGAATCCGGAACTTCTCTCTTTGGATCATGTTAGAAAAAATATTCATTAATTCGTCAGTGGATAAATTTGAAAATTTAAAATCCGCCTCGGCCTTCATAATGGATCCGGAGGATAACTGGCCGGTGTAGTTACTTATTTGAATTTTAGATAAATCAACTCCTACACTTGAGAGAAGATTAGAAATTCTTGAAGTCATCATTGACTCACCATCAATAGGACTATCGGAGAGAATTGACGGAGCAATATTACGAAGACTTTGTCTCTGTCCAATGATTTCATTTGCCTTGGAAATAAGAGCGATTCTGGTTTTAAGATCCAATTTTAGATTATTATTTTGCCACCAGACCAGGCCAAGAAAAAGTATTGGAATGAGAAATAGTCCCAGAACAACGATCGCCTTAAAAAACTTTTGCTGCTCCTCCTCGAGACCATTGTAAAAGTCCTGAATATTATTGTAGCCGGGAGTGAGTTTGAATTTCGAAATCCTGTCGAAAACAAGAAGGTCTATTTTTTTGAAAAAGGGCAATGAATCAGTACTATTTAAGTCTTCCATTTTCAATTTCCTGAAGCATTGACTGTGAGTTGAAGTTTAGATTTATCTATGTTGGCCTGAACATCACTGAGAGCTGACTTTTCAAAAATACTTTTTAAATTAGTCAGTTCTTCAATTGAGTCGGCCGAGAAAATCGCCAAAATATCACCGGTCTCGTTTGATCTGAATTCAATGAGCGTACTTGCCTGTGCACTTGCAGACATTTGACTAATAGTCACGAGAGGAGAGAGTGCTTTAATTTCAGTTGCTGATTGAAGAGTCGAAATTTCCTGGCGCACATCACGTTGCTTTTTGACCAGAGCATCGTAGACGGGCCTTGGGTTTGCGGCCGTTTGTCTTCTTAATCTTCCAGGAAGTTTAAGTTCATCACTCTTAACGATGCTGGACATCTTTGAGTTCACATTAGTAATTTCTTTTTCGATGAAGAATCTCTCCGCAAAAAGTGAGAGTGCGATTACCAGAGTTGCCGAGGCAACTCTGACACCAATGAAGGCAAATGAATTAAGAGGCACCTCAGAAGTCGATGCCTGTGCAAACCGACCATTGAGTAAGTTAATAAATCGGTTTTTAGTTCTGAATCCAATCGCCATCATATTGGCCAGGGCATATTTTGATTTATTTTTAGGATTGAGGTCAATCTTTTCACTTTCAATTTTGTCGAAACTTTCAAAAAGGGTAACTTTAACATCCCATTTTTCAGTGAGGTAGTTAGAGATATTTTTGATATTCGAAGATCCGCCACAAATAAACACATGCTGAAGCGCCAGACCAAAATTGACTTTTAGGCCTACTTTCCAACGTAGAAAGTCAGTGACAAGCGGAGAGAAAACTTTATCCATTGCCGAAGCAAAATCAACTTGGGAAGGTTCGACTTCAGAATATTGAGGGGAGGTGAGGAAAAAGGCGTTCTGATGTTTGTAGATGACCGCTTCCTCAGGATCAATTTTATACGTTTCTGAAATCATTTCATTCACATGATGTCCGCCAGTGTAACTTACATGTGTCATGAGTAGTCGGGAATTGTAAAAGAAGTAGGCCTTGCTTGTCTTATGCCCAATATCCAGAAGGCAAAATGGCCCTGCCATTGTATTGAGATTAAAATAGTTTTCTACAACAGATGCTTCCGTCGAAAGAATATTTGGAAGAATGTTCTTGTCCCGAAGTTGATTGTAGGTGGGTTCAAATACTGAGCTTCTAACCAATTCGACAAACGCCGTATGTTGTGTCTTTTGTCCCTCGAGGCGATAAGCGTAGTGAATTTCACTTAATGAATAGGGAATATCTTCTTCCAGTTGAAAAGGAAGCATAAGTTCTGCTTTCTTTTTGCTTTTAACTGGCAAGGTAAGAAATCTCGTGGTCAGCATACCGTGATCGGCTTGATAAATAATTTTTGAATCAGGTCTCGCAACAGTATCAATAATTTCTTGAATGATCATAGCGCTACAATCTTCAGGGGATTGATCGGGATGATCGGTTATATAATCACGAAGAATGATTTCACTCATATCAACATGGGTAATCTTTCTACGATCAACGAAAGAAGAAAGGTATTTTATACTATAGGATCCGACGTCTATGGCCAATACATGCATTGTATTATTTTAACCGGAAGCTTTGAATTACGACTAGATAAATCTGTTGGTAAGAGAATAGGACTCAATTAATTTATTTGCATTTCGATGATTCGTGGCTCAAGTAGCTGAGCGGTTTGCTCTCCCGCTGGGACAACCGGCGGTGCTCCGGGAGTCGTTGGTGGCGGAGTCGTGCCTTGGGGATCAGGTGGGGTTTTAGCGGGTTCATTTTTTGGAAGAAGAACATAGGCAACTAGAGTGAATTGAGATCGATTGTATATTCCCTCTGAAACAATTTTAAAAAGATTTGGATTCGATCCAAAGGTTATTCCTTTTTGTTCAAAGAGTTTCATTCTATTATCGAAGTCAGTGTCCCCCATGAGTCTTTCCTGCTCTACGACATACTTTTTAAAATCACCTTTGTTGTTAATGAATTTTGGCTGTTGAGGATCGTCCCGCCACAAAAAGAACTCTTTTATGTCTTCTTCAGTCAT
>CAXNNO010000209.1:0-4964 GCA_964203555.1 Bacteriovoracales bacterium | reverse complement strand
ATAACAATCTTTTAGAATTCCGTGTTATAATAATCCAATGGATAGTAAACCTCTGTTCTACTATTTTGGAGACGACGAAGCATATTTCCGTGCCTTGGTGAGTGAATTTGGTAAAACGTCAAAGGTGGCGTATCAATTTCATCGTTTTTTTGAATCAGATGAAAAAAAAATTCAATCATTTTTTCTTAAAGTTTATAAAGATCATCCCGTTTGTATCTTCATCGATTTTTCAAAACACTCCGAAGAGTACTTACATCTAGCGCGTATTATCTCCAGAACAAACATGCAGCACTCCTTTATCTCCATCGGCCTTGTCGATTTTCTTTCACCACCGGAGTTACTGGCAGAAAGTATGGCAACGGGAGTAAATCTATCATACATAAAGAGTGCGGAAATTTATGATGTGGTGTTTGGTGTGTTTAAGATTATTTCTCCAAGTGAGATTGGTGAGCATGGCTTTGCTGCCGCAAGATTAGAAGATCATTTCGAGGCGGGCATTCCCGCCAAAATAGGATTTGTCAGCAAAAAGGGTCTTCACTTTGAAACAGATCTTCCACTGAGCGAAGGCAATGACAGGGAAATTAATCATTTTTGGAGAACAAAAAAAATTGTGCCTTCTCGTGAAGTCTCGGTTGTCAATGTGACAACAAAAAATCTTTTTTATCATTTTAAATATGCCTTCGATGTGGACTTTAAATTCCTCGATGATTTTACCGCCCCCGAGGGAATGATGGAAGCAACGGTAGAAGAAAAGCAGCAAGAAAGAGTTGAGCTCTTGCTTCGCCATCAAGATCAACTTTCCAAATGGGTTTCGGAAAATCAAACTCAGTCACTTAAAAAGAAATCGAAAATCCTTGTTGTCGATAATGAATTTCATTTCTACAATGACCAGCCAAGAACTGATAAAAATCCGTATATGATCAGGTCACTGGCTTCAGCAGCTGATATTGTCTCTGAGCTGGAAAAATTATTTCCTCAACTTCTCGCTCTCAATCTTGATCCACCGGATAATCCTGATCCGGTCAATACGCTTGAGCAACTCGAAGTGATTATTAACTCCATAAACCTCGTCCTTCAAGACAAGAAACCATTTGTCATTGTCTTTAATTGTAAACTTACTTCGAATGCTTTAAAGGAGAAGTATGATTATGAAAATATTATGGCGATAGGAAATGAAATATCAGTCGATTTGACGATTAAAATGATGGAATTAATTGACAAAAAAATTGAAAAACTGACTCCTCCAGTTAAAAACAAAGAAGAAGTCGTTTATTTAAACAAAAATAACGTCGCTTCCAATGGCGAAATCAGTTTACCTATAACAATAACGAAATTATCGGAACTGGATATGGTGTTTCAGAGCGAAACGGATTTGCCGATTGGTAAAAACATCCACTTCCTTGAACCAGTTGATATGTTCGTTTGTATCCGTCCTTATATGTCCAAGGGCCAGAGCAAAAAACCGGAATTTTATGGTATTATCCACTCCATTGGGGAAGGCCCAAAAAAGAAGCTCAGGCAATTTATCAACTCCGTCTTTTTCAGGGATCATGATGCACAAAGAAACTCTGAAACGGAGGAATTTAAAAACTTGAATGTATCCAAACTTTTAGAAAAACAGGAAAAGGAACGAAAGATCAAAGAAGATGCGGAGAATAAAATAAAAGCAGAAGCAGCACAGAAAGCTCTTGAGGAAGGAGAAAGAAAAAAAGCTGAAGAGGCGTTAAAAATCCCCGTCATAGAAGAAAATAAGCCATCTTAATAATTGCCATTTCATTTTCTTCGCTTTAAGTTTAGCTCTATGAGCCTCCTTAAAATCATCCTTGTCATATTCGCCGTCTATTTTGTCCGACGTTTCTTTCAGATGTATCAGGTTATGAAGAAGATTAGTGAGCAGCAAGAGATGGACTCACGCTCAAGAGCAGAAAAAGATGATTCAGGAAAAAGAAGTCAGGATGCCATTAAGGCCGATTTTAAGATTATAGATTAAAGACTTCGAATTCTTTTTTTCAATTCCTTTATTGAAGTCTTCTTACCCCGAAAACTCACCAGAATGAGTTCATTCCATACACCGAGGACCTCGGGATTTTCCTGTTTTTTCATGAGCTCTAAAGACGATTTAACATTTACCTTTGAAATCAAAACACCTCGCTTCCTCATTCTCTTATAGAAAAGTCTCCAGAGTTCCTGATGGACCGACTCAGCATCTTTCTTCTTGTTCAAAGTCAAATACAGGGTATAAATCAGCATAAAGATAACCATGATCAATGGAACCAGAGAATAGAGCCACTCTCGGCGAAAGTTAAAACGCGATAGCCAGTTTTCCTGGGTATGATAATCGGTGTTCTCAATCCACTGATAAAAATGGAAATTAAGCTGATCAAATCTTTGCTGAAGCTCTCCAACGAAGGCCGGCATTTTAAAAGATGAATTCTTTTTAAAGATTCCCTTCTGCGTACTGGCCACATAATCAGCTCCACCCAGGAGAACTCTTTCAATAGCAACCCATTCGGTTGGATCAACTCTTTGCCACTTTCCATCAGAGAAGGCCTCGAGCCAAACGTGAGCATCATTTTGAGAAATAAGATAAAAGCCTGAGTAAGAATTTAAGGTTCCCCCCATATAACCCGAGACCAGTCTCGTGGGAATGCCATGAATGCGTAAAATTAATGCCGTCGAAGATGCGTAGTGTGAACAGAGTCCAATTTTACGCTCCAGAAAATCCATGAGTGTCAGGCTAGGGCCCGGGGAAAGTGAGTAAATGAATTTTTCGTTTATAAAATGATCTCTTATGGACTGAGTTAATTCACTTAGATTTCTTCCCCGAAATTTCTTTTTAATCTCTTTTTTCAGCTGACTTGAAATGGGAACATTTAAAAATTTTCTGCCGGGAGTTTCACCATAGACCTCATCGCTCACTTTACTGACAACATCATAGCGCTGCACCCATTCCCCATGCCCCTGGGCCAGGGATCTTGTCGTATCATGGATGTCAAAGATATCTTTTCCGTAGGAAATAATCCTGGCGTAATCCAGCGAAAAAAAATAGTTCGATCGATTAAAAAGTCTGATCGATTGTGAGATACCATTTTCTATCTGGGGCATACCGAGGAGTTGCTTTGATTGGGCACTGAAAAGAGGGTTATCCTGCCAGTTCCATCCGTCATTAGAGGCCAGAATATTTCCACGCCAGTAGAGTTCACTTTGCTTTAATTCTTCCGACACCGTGGCATGAAAGACCGGAGTGGTGTTGGGTTCCAGTGAGTCGATTTGAGAAATATCGACGTTAGAAGTATAACCAATTTCGCCCGTCTTCGTATCATTTTGCTGAAAAGGAATTGGATTCATAAGTCTTGGAACAAAAAAGAAGAGGAGAAGAGTAAGGGGACCCACCCAGAAAAAAGAGACCCAGAAATCCTTTAATCTCCATTTTCTTCCCAGAAAGGAATAAAAGTCATTTATTAAAAAGAAAAAACTTAAACTGAAAAATAAAAAATAGGTCAGTGTTCTTTCAAAAAGTGAACCAGAAGCAATCAGAAGAATCAGGCCGTAAAAGATCATGTATCGATCTCTGATGGTTTCTTTTTCAAGAATTTTCAGCATCACAATGGAGGTTAAAAAATTCAAACCAACTTCAGGATCAATGATCTTCCCATATTTGAACCAATAAGAAGAAAAGATTCCCAGAGCAAGGGCATTTCTGATTATTTTTCCTGTTTTTAAACCAAAAAAAAGAAGAACAAATCCCAGAGCTATAAATAATAAGGAAGCTATCGTTAAAACGTCTTTTAACATTATGCTAAAAAACAGAAGAACCAGGCATTGCTTCCATTCGTCCTTTAGCATACGGCCAGTTCCCTCAGGCAATCTGACAAGTGTTTTTCATTGACTCCAGCACCAGTGGTTTTCTCGGGAGTCTCCAGAATAAATGGCGTTTGAGTGCGCCCACAGTAAACCATCTGAGTGGCCATTCTGGACAAGACATATTCTTTATTGAAAACGTCTTTAAAAAGTCTGAAATGCACCAAACTCTTCGTGAGTTCTTCGCCTTCCTTAATAACGAGTTCGCCGGATTTTGCATAATGCTTCCAGCTTATTTTCCTGGCCTCCTCGCCCTGGTATTGGGCCAGATTCCAGACATCATGAGGACCCTTGAGCTGGCCCGTGCACTCTCCATCGGGAAAGTTCATGTGCATCTCCATCGGGGGCATATTTTTCAAGAGTGGCGGATAGACAAAGGTTGAGACGTCGGATTTAAAATAGACCCACACATGATAAAGCCCGAATGGCATCTCTGTTCTTACACAAACGTGGCCAAACTTCCACAGACCTCTTCTAGGAAGAAAGATCTCTCCTTTCGAGGCAAGTGTTTCATTGTGAAAGTTTCGAACAAGATAAGAATCACCATCATCGGTTTCGATGCTGATTTTCCAATCATGGGGTTCTTCAGGGGCATTCTTCCAACGAACATCCACCATCATAGGGGACCCTGCGTGGCCATCATTCATTGAGACAGACGAGAGTTTCAGAGTGTGAAGGTGAAAGTGAGTCTGGATAAGCCAAACGAGGTTGAAACCGAAAAGGAAGAGGGTAAAGATTAAAAGTAAGTTGTTACTGTAGCCTATCGCCAGAAGGAACAATAAAAAGATGAGGCCATTAAGATAACCACCCATCTTCGTTGGTTTGATATAGATTCTTTGTCTTTTTTTAAATTGATTTAAAATCCAGGGATGTAATTTCATTTTTCTTTCAGAAAGTTAATACTTTGAATGAAATCCTTCGCCTTAAGATTTTCGGAAACGGCATTAAGAGCGAGTTGAGAAAACATTCTGTGCCCTGCCACGAACGGAAAAACCGCCTGAACATCATCAGGAATGACGAAATCCCTTTTTTCCAAAAATGCCCATGCTCGTGCGGCCTCCAGTATATCAAGACCCGCTCTTGGACTTAGTCCGTAATGGTCG
>CAXNNO010000208.1:0-4996 GCA_964203555.1 Bacteriovoracales bacterium | reverse complement strand
GAAAATTAAAAAAATTGTCGAAATAACCGGTAATCCCATTTAACTCTCCAAAAAGTATGAAAAACGTATCTTAACCTGACAAGTATAGTCGGTGAACAACTTTGCCTCCTTATTTGTCTTTTTTCAAGGAATGTTATTATGAACATGTGAAAACAGATTTAACAACCTCAGGTTCATTTGCTCAGTCTAAGCTCATTGGTGCTCATGCCAGAAACTCTAAGGACATGGTTCCGAAGCCTCTCATCGGTAAATTACCTGATGCCAAAGGTCCCGACTACAAGGTCGATCTCTCATCCGCCTCCAGACCATCTCCTTTGCCTTCCATCACTCCGCCACTGCCCGGTATTCCTGCGCCTTCACTTCCGTCTTTGCCCGATTTAGCTGACTCGAATCAGGTACAGGATATGGCCAAAGAAAAACTAGTCAAGGCGAGTTCTGAGAAAGTGAAGGAAATCAAAAAAGAAGAAATTAAGCAGGGGAGTTTGAAAAAACCGGCCGTCTTATTCATCAAGGGCCTTGATATTTTTAGTGATCCCTTAAAAAGTGAGGGCGCTTATGCGGGCATGAGTAGAATGGCCGAATCAATAAATGGATCAAAAGTCTATGAATGGAATCAAGAGGACGAAATTATCGATGAAATTAAGAAAGTTCATCATGATTTTCCAGTCGTTCTCGTAGGCCACAGCTTAGGGGGCGACACGGCCCTGGAGATTGCCGATCAGCTTGATACGCTGGATGAAGGCTTCCGTCCCGTGGAACTTCTTATCACGCTGGATGCCGTTGGTTTATCTCACGACATCGTTCCTCAGAATGTAAAAAAACATTTAAATGTTTTCGGAGAAACAAGCTTTCTTCTTAACGACGGCCCACATGTTGCAAGAAGGGAAGAAAAGACAGATGTTAGAAATATTCTCTCACCACTCGATCACACAGATATAGATGACAATCGGGAAATTCAATTTGAAGTTGTGGATCTTATTCGGAAGACTTTAGGGGATAAGGCGTAAAAAAAGTAGAGGTCCCCACTTTAATCGAAGACCTCTACTCGTTAGTTAAATCGTATCAGTGACAACCATTCCAGTATTAGCAGCATCTAAATGATCCTTAAGACCCTTGTTGCCATCACCATTCCATGAAGTATTTAAACGGCCATAGTAGTCTGAGAGATCGTTTCCACAAGCGGCCCCGCCGCCATGAAGCTGACCAACCACACGATGGGCCGAGTTGAAGAGAGGAGAGCCGGAAGAACCTGGTTCAGTTGTTCCTTTATCCCAATCGATCACTCTCACGTGCGTATTATCACCAGGTGATGAAGTCCCACCGTATGAAGAGATAACTGCATTTTCGTTTTCAAACGAAATCGCCTTTTCATCAACATTCGGATGGTGAATAGCAACTGCCGGAGTGTCATGTCCCGTTTCAGATGCATCCCAGCCTGCATATTTAACATTCCACTCAGCATTTGGCTGAGAGTTAAGTTTTACCAGAGTGAAATCTGATTTAGCACCAGATGCGAGGTGAACCGAGCCGGATTGGAAGTCGTTTAATTTGCCATCCCGAGAACCGCCACACTTGGATGACTGATAATTCCAGTAAACAACTAAAGAAGGGGCCGTCGTTCTGGTGATGCGGCAGTGATCAGCTGTCATGAAAAAGGGCGTTTTATCATTTGAAGTGTTATTGACCATGAAGCCTGTGCAGAAAGTGGATCCACCAGTTGAGATAACTCCAACTGAATTCACCTCGTTCTCCCAACCTTGAGAATCACTGCAAGCAACATCGATATTACACTTTCCGGATTTAAGAGTTGTCTCGGAGAAAGTTCTGAAACCCTGACCGACTTGACCCAATTCAATGTCAACTTTTGCGGCGATCGAAGCTGTGGCCGTCACTTCGATGATCACATCATCAGACATGATAACCGGAGACCAAAGTTCATTGTTAACATTATTGTCTGCAGAGGTGAAAGTACGGATGAATTGAGTACGATCAGCAGAGTAGATGTTTAGCTCCGCACCTTCAGGTAAATGAAAGCGAGAGAAACCAAAGTTAAGTGAAGTCGCATTTGGAGCAGTTACTTGATGTGTCCAAACATAACCAGACCCGGATTTTTCCCAGCTAGGTTTGATGCTTACCTTGTGTGGAACGGCGAATCTTGGTGCTTCACCTTTTTTTTCACTTGCAATTTCTTTATCGTGTAGTGCGTGCACGTCCAGTGGCTGGAAGTAAGATGTGTTCATTGCCGAGAATGCTTCAAAAGATAAACCCAATACGGCCATAACAGCTAATAGTCTCATGTCTCCTCCTTGAGAAACGGGTATTACTATAACGATAATGGCATATCCTAAATAAGCCACCTTACATTTACTCTCATTCAGAGGGGATCGGTTCCTGATCAAATACGAGCAGCGAGCATAGGGGCAAAATATTTTCCTCCCGGCACACTGCTCGAAGCTGTTTTATAGACATGCCCCGTCTGCCTCCCTATAATTAATCCAATTAACTTTCAACGTGGTCCGCTATTCCATCGAAGATGATTCTTGGTTCGGATCAAATCAATAAAATGACTTCACTACTTTGTGGCCATCAGCTTACGGGATTTTGAGAATGAAAAATGTAATCTACTTTCTCGCCTTTATCTTTATCAATGGTCTTTTTGAAGTTGCCTATGGGGCCATTGAGCTTAAAGCTTCTTTTGAAGCTGCTCGTCAGAATATGGAATCCATTAAACGCTCTGAAGCAGTCATTAGTCAAAATGAGGAACAAAAAAAACGCGCCATAGCAGCTGTGCTTCCCACGATTTCAGGCGTCGGAACCTACACGAGAATTGACCCGCCTGTTTCTGCCGGGCAGAACCCTTTTCTTCTGACAAAGCAGCACTCCTTTGGTCTGAGATTATCTCAACCAATCTTGAGAGGTGGTACCGTTTCCGCCTACAAACTCGCTCAGGAAAGTATACTCCTTGCACGCTACCAAAGAGATGCGACGGAGCTTAATCTTTATCAATTAGTAATTAGTGCCTATTACAATCTCGCGTTGTCACAAAAAGATGTGAGAAATGTCGAGTCCCTCCTTAAGTTCATCCGCGAAAGAGTCAAGGAAATTAGAGAAAGAACCCTTATCGGCCGCTCTCGAAAAGGGGAATTAGTCGAAGCCCAGGCCCAACTTCACATCGCCGAGTCTCAGTACCGGCAAACACTCATGGGGCTCCAGCAGGCAGAAAAAAACTTTGAATTTTACACTAATTTAAAGACCGGTGAATTAATTGTCGAAGGAGAGGTTCCAACTATTTCTGGCCCACTTCAGGATTTTCTTTCTGGCATTAAGAAAAGACCTGACATACTGGCCGCCGATCAAGGAACAAAAATTGCCTCCGAGCAAATACTAATTGCCAAGGGCTCACACTATCCTCAGGTTGATTTAACCAGTAATTATTATTTTGATCGAACCGGTATTCTTGCCACTTCGGAGTGGGACGTGGGCGTATCCGTCTCGATCCCCCTTTTTCAGGGGGGAGGAGTGCAGGCCTCGGTCAGGCAGGCAGTCGAGGCCAGAAGAATTGCCGAGCTCCAAAGCATGGAGTCCCAACGAATGGCCGAGAGAGAAATTGCAATAAACTATCAGAATCTTCTTCAGATACAGGAGCAGCTTAAGTCACTTAAAGAAGCTCTGAATAAATCAGAAGAGGCCTATCGCCTGAATAAAAAAGATTATCAATTTGGACTGGTGACCAATTTAGATGTTCTTCAATCAATGAACATGTTTATCGAAACAAAGCGCTCCTTTGACAGTCTGGTCTCGTTAGCGCATCTGAATTTTAAAAATCTTGAAGCTCTCACAGGAGTTCTTCCATGAGTCTATCTGATATTTCTATCCGAAAGCCTGTCTTTGCCTGGATGCTAATGGCTGCGATGATTATTTTTGGCTATCTTCAAATGAAGAAGATGGGTGTCTCTCAGCTTCCGGATGTTGATTTTCCGATGGTCAATGTTTCGATTGCCTACGAAGGAGCATCTCCGGAAGTGATGGAATTAGATGTCATCGATCCGATTGAATCGGCCGTCCTTTCAGTTGAGGGCGTAAAGACGTTAACCTCCTCTGCGCGTCTTGGTTCGGCCAACATATCGGTTGAGTTTAACCTTGATAAAGATATCGATGTTGCCGTTTCCGAAATTGAGGCGAGAATCAATCAGGCCAATCGCTTCCTGCCTGAAAATATTGATCCCCCTATCATATCGAAGGTCAATGCGGATGATCGACCGATCATGTGGCTTGCCGTCTCATCTGAATCGATGAGCAGAAAAGATCTCATGGCCTACGTGAGAGATAATTTAAAGGATCAATTTCAGACCGTATCCGGAGTCGCCGATGTCTTTCTTGGCGGTTATGTCGAGCCCAACCTGAGAGTCTGGGTAACAAATGAAAAGTTGAATCAGTATCAGTTGACTGTGACCGATGTTATATCTGCAATCCAATCAGAGCATAAAGAATCTCCCTCTGGTTTCATCGAAGATCCGGAAAAAGAAAAAAATGTCCGAACTCTGGGTGAGGCAACTTCCGTGGATGAATTCAACCTCCTCCCAATCATCAGACGAGGTGGAGCTCCAAACTACATACCCATCTTCATGAAGGATGTGGTCAAGGTAGAGGAGGGTCTTGCAGACGTCAGACGCTTATCTCGCGTGCAGGGGAAAACGGCCATTGGTCTAGGAGTGAGAAAGCAGCGCGGATCAAATGCTGTTGGCGTGGCGACAGATGTTAAAAAGAAAATGGAGGTTATCGCCAAGGCCCTTCCTCCTGGTGTGAGCATTGGTTTGAATTTTGACAGCACAAAATTTATTGAAGACTCTATTCACGAACTTTCGTTCACGATGATTCTTTCTGCGATCCTCACGGCCATCGTGTGCTGGCTTTTTCTCGGCTCATTTTCCGCAACAATTAAGGTGATTCTGGCAATCCCGACTTCCATTCTGGGTGCATTCATCATCTTGAAATA
>CAXNNO010000207.1:0-5004 GCA_964203555.1 Bacteriovoracales bacterium | reverse complement strand
AAAACCTTCTCGGCCCCAGAGACTTATGTCTTAAACTTTTAGTCCCCCTCTTTCAGGAAATCGGGAACAAAGTTTACAGGGAGGAACTGACCATCGCTCAGGAACACACCCTTAGTGCGATCTTTTCTTTTCACCTGGGTCAAATGATCGGCCTCCACTATCAAAAAAAACACGTCCGAGAGGAACTTGTTTTGATTACGACCCCCGAAGGAGAGATGCATGAAATTGGAATACTGGCCTCTGCTCTCCTTTGTGTGCATTATGGTATTAAATTTATTTTTTTGGGAGCGAACCTTCCGGCAAAATCTTTAGCGGAAGCCGCCAACGCCCTCAATGCCAAGGCGATTCTTCTTGGCGTGATAAAGGGACATGAAATTAGTGATCACAACACGCTGGAAGATTATCTCAACGAAATGTCTCATCTCTTAAAAGTGAAATCTCAAATCTGGATTGGCGGAAATCTAAGACCTTATATAAAAACTGAACTCGATAAAAGAAAGATCCCTTTTTTTTCATCACTTGATGCTTTTGATCTATTCCTTCAGAAATTTTAGAATAAATGAAAATCAGGCCTTTCTGATCCGATCCCTCAAAGGTGTGTTATGATTGAAAAAAAAAGAAAGGACGCCATGCCTATGAAAGCCGTTTTCCTTCTCATGTTTTTCGCTCTTTCTTGCACTCGATACGCGGAATTTAATAAGAATAATTTCACCCTTGAGATTACCCCGGTTGAGATGAAAATCACTCACCTGAAGGAAATTAAATGGCCCGTAGGTGAAAAAAGAGAGCAAAAAATCTCTCAAAGCTTTATCTTCTTTGTCGACTTACCAAAGCTTCGAATCGAGGATCTTGATTATCTCATCAAAGAAAGAGGAGTCGACTCCTGGATAGTGAGATTAATCGTAGAGAGGACCTCAAAGATTCAGGATTTGGGCTCGGTTTACGCCATTTTCAGGCCCTAGAGAGTTTCAAGAATCCTTCAGACTCGAGGACCATCAAGTGTGAACTTAAAAATAATGTACGCTGCGGCCTATGCTTCTGAAAGATTACGTTCTCTGAAATGTCCTGCTCTCGACCATAATAGGAGAATCACTTCCGTGAAGATTCTGGGTGCCTCAGACATTTTTTCTCTTAATCTCAGTCAACCAATTCCATACAGAGAAAAGAGTCATCCGATTGAAATCAATCCAACGGCCTTCAATGCCGGTCAATCATTAGTGGGAGACTATTTTCTTGAAATTGCTCCTTATAATTCCCAAGAGAAAGTTATTTTTTCTTCCTTTAAGAGAATACCAATGTACATCAATGTACAAAGTGAGCAACAGATGGCCATCAGTGGATGTCCTGGCATCGGTTAAGGAGTATTTGAGTACTTTACAACTCTGTAGGCCGGCAGATGCAGAGTTGAGCACCAGGAAGGGCAAACAAAACGACACGTTTATTTTTGAAGATGTCGTCACTACTCTTCGTAACCCATTTACAATCCTCGTGAATTTTAAAATTAACGTAGGGAACTTTGTGACCAGTTTTATCCAGAATTGGCATATGCGACTCCTGATTTTTAAAAGTCCTCTATTAAGCTCCTTGAATCATTCTTAATAACTAAACATACCTGACTCAAAGGCTCCCCTAAGATTATCTTTGAGGAGATCTAAATCTATGGGAAAGTAAATGAGTAAAAAAATACCAATAGGATCTGATCATGAGATTATTTTTAATGTTCCTTTTTTTCTTACCTCTTTCAGTAAAGGCGAGTTTTTTAGCTCAGTATGGGCTGAATTATTCATCTCAGAAAGATGGTTCAGATACTGGCGAGTTTGAGCAAAGCAGAACCTTTAACAAGGCTTTCCTGGGCGCATCGGTCAACGGTGAAAAAACCCTTTATTTTGGCTGGAATATTAACTCATGGTCATCAAGCCTAAGCCAGGGTACTGCCACCGAGGACACTTATGATATGCTCGAAATGGGACCTCGACTTCAGTGGTTTGTGAATAGTAACTATAATTTATACTTCTCCGCTGAATGGAACCCATATGCAAAAGGAGAGCGGGAGAAAAGCTCATCATCTTCAGACATTTCCGGTTCAGGAATTGGTTTTGGAGTTGGTTATCGATTCCGCATTTCTCGAGTACTTGGCTTTGGCGCCGCCATTCACTATCAATCCCTGACGTTAGATGAAGAAAAAGTTGGTTCAACAGAAACTGAAGTCACAGACAATATAACAAACTTGATGCCGATGCTGGAATTTACCATTTTAACTAAATAGTTAATGACGAAAATGCCACTCTGGATTCAGACCAACTTAAGAATCTGGCAACTGGCCGACACTATAACTCGAGTGACTTCCCAACGACCTATCGAATCCAACTGTTTTAAATTACTTGAAACGCTCTGTAGATATAACCATCTTAAATAAAGTTATCGTTTTTCACTAAATTGCACTCAACTCTTTGTTTGAATCCAAAAATAAATCCTTACGCACCGGGTGCTGGAACAATCCCTGCTAAATTAGCAGGGATTGATGAAATAATAAATATGAAATCCATATTTGAGAGCAATTGATACAGGCATACATTAACCCAGTATTTTCGAAAGTATGGCCCAATCGGTTGATTTTTCCTTTGCCTCAATCAACACCACAGAGGAAATCTCGAACTAAAACAGATTGTTGATCTTTTAACAAGAATTGATATGATTAAAAAACTGGTGAGGGATTAAAAATGTGCCGGGCGAATGACACTCCCTCTCCAGAAACCCTCCCTTCATTCAAAGGGTGTTTTCTGGCCTCAGTACCATAAAAAACTTTCCTCGATAATGATCATGAGAATTGCCCCATAGAGAATTTCTATTTTGAAATAGTGATACTAATAAGTGACCTAAAGCAAGTAGCTGAGTATTCATTTAGAATGTTTCGGCAAGTTTCAAAAACTAATCGTCGATGTACGAGAACTGACTCATTCGTCCAAGAAGTCATTACTTAAATACTGAACGACTAAATCCTTAAGATTCACATTTTGATGGTACTCCCACTTCACGGGATCAAAAGTAACAAACTAAAACCCATGCATCATCCGAATAGATGATATATTGAAAATTTTCAAACTCATCATATTCTTCTTTCGGAATCGCCAAACCTCAAAATGACTCTACGTCAAATTGAGTATTCCAAACTTTAAAAGTACTCTGGAACTGAATCTGATCATTCGTAAATATTTGTGTAATAGTCTTTTTCAACCAGCCTTGGATCTTGACACCCCTCCCATCCAAAACATCCAGTGTCCGTGATGACGCGACTGAATATCCAGCTTCCATCTATGGATTTAATACTTGGATCTTTTAGTATTATACCAAGGTCACGATCTTCCAAGTAATCACTGCTCTCGATTCCAATAATTCTTGCCTTCTTAGACTTTTTTAACAGCTGAACGAGTTCTTTTTTATATTTCTCACATTCATTAGGAGTACGCTGCCTTCTCTCGTTTAACCACTCCACTCGTTTGTTATAAAAGACGTACACTCCGAGCCAAGAATTCCTTTTTTCAGGATCTCCAGGAATGGTGCAATGAGGAAGTATATTGCTACCTGGAAGTTCGATATCCATAACTTTCTTCGCATACAAATTAATTTTAACATCAGAAGAATGAGAACAGGATAATATTAGAAAAATTATAAGCAACTTCATTTATTCCCCAATAACTTGGTATAATAAGTTTTAAGAGAATTCCTTATTTTTACTGCAACTGGTGAAGTATCACCTGTAATCCCTTTGTACTCTTCAAGAACTTCCATCCATGTTAATTTCTTTTTAAGTCTATGCTCACCAATCTCTCGCTTACGAAATAACCAGCGAACAGCAGAAGCAATATTCACAGTCGGATCCCATGCTTCTTTCTGAATAAGATCAATATGAAAGTTTTTAAGTTCTTTTGCTGAGGACAAGTATTTCACAGTTTCTGGCATTAATTGCATGATCCCAATGGCTTTGTGTCCTTTGGGTGCATTTTTGGGCATCGGTTGAAATCCGGACTCCGTTGCCATCAAGGCCTTCACAATATTTGGAGATAACTTCTCTTCAGGATTAAAAATATCATTCCAGTATTTTGTCCAAAGGCCAATCAATTCATCGTACTTTCTTCCATCCTCACCAAAACCGAGATTTTGACTACTCGGTAAATCTTCTCTCTTAAGCATAGATGTAAAAACAGAACTGATCTCCTGAATCTCATCTATTTCAAGAATGTCTTTATTATTTGGATTTTTACGGCAATGTCCCTTTACCAGTACGATTGTGTCTTTATCTTCTTTTCGTGGATGCTTATTTACCCAATGATAACCAATGGGACAAATACGCCACGAATGTTTTCCTGATGCTAAAACATAAGATCGAGGATTTATTTTAGCCATAATAAAAGTGTAAACTAATTTTTTCAGACTACAACTAAAGAAAACAACCAGGCACCTTTACGACAAAGACACTGTCATCGATACTTGATAAAGTTTAAATATGAAAAATCACATCCTGATAATTTTTCTTTTATGCCCTGTCATGGTTCTTAAACAAAAATGTAAAGAGCAAGATATTAGTCCAGGTCATCTTTATCATGAAGAAAGCGAAGCTTTAGGAATGATATCTAAAAATAGACTTTTTGAAGTTCCGAAAGAAGATGCTGTTCAGGCCCATACGAATTGTTTTGGAATTGAGGAGCATGTAGCTGGACCTGATTTCGATGATCTCTAAGCTGCGTCTTTTTCTGCTTCCCAAATATCAAGATTTACTTGTAAATTCATCCACATCCTAGGAGACGTATCGAGTACATGAGCTAACAAAACTGCGAAATCAGCACTCATTGCTCTCTTGCCGTTGATAATCTCGCTTAGCTTTGTCTGCATTGTGGATGCCTTGACTTGGCCACCAGTGGCCTTACTTAGAGTTTCAGCAAATAGAGATTGAGTAATTCCTAGTTCATCCAACCAGACATACTTTAAAATTTCACCTGGATGACT